>NZ_QTVL01000017.1:0-71869 GCF_003460565.1 Blautia sp. AF32-4BH
CATATGTTCTCAATAGTCTATCTCCTCAGCTTCCGATTTTCCAGTTTCAAAAAAAGGATTTTTCAAATTAGTCTTTGCAAATAACCTTTGAACCTTCACCATCAATTACAATTCCCTGATGGTTGTTAATAGGGCATAGATTCAAATCCGAAAATTCAGTCATTATTTTCTCGGTAACTTTCTTAAATGGTGCTGTAAGATAATGCGGAAGAACATAGAAATCAATCAAATCAAGCCCTGCATCATCTTCTTGTGAGTAGTCCTCCGGCTTTTCATCCATTTGCTCGATATATTGGATGCTTGGAGCGCATATAATCGCACCTGCCGATTCACCAATCATCAGTTTTCCCTTTGCCAATTCTTTTTTCAACAGCTCATCCGTTCCCGTTTTACGGAGCTGGTCTATAAGGAAAAAAGAATTTCCGCCGGTAAAATATATCACATCCGCATCTTCAAAAACAGACTGTATCGTTGAATAAGCCTCCGTTGAAATATCAATTTCAGTTACGATTGCTCCCAACTTTTTGAATAATTTTCGAGCCGAGCCGACATAACCGGTGTAGCCTTCACGCAGCGAAGCTGTTGGAATAAATGCGACTTTTTTATTTTCAATTTCTTCCTTTATCAGACTTCCTACACTTGAAAAGTGCGAACATAAAAACAGTTTCATCAATATTCTCCTTTATATATAAATTCTAATTTTCCAATTTAACAAACTTGAATTTGTAAATATCATTTTACATTTTTATATGAAATCACAATATGACTTGGTGCAAATAATACTGATGCAATAATCAATAGCACTGACCTACTCATAATCCCACTAAATAAGAACAACATTGAAGGAATAATAGAAAGTGCTAATGCTCTGAAAACGCTGTTTTTCTTAAAACATATAATCCAAATAGCACAATAAAGCATTACCAATATGGTATCTACAATCAGATATAGTGCAAATGCTTCGTCAGACCACCACCCGAACCAAGTTCCCGGAATATTGATTATCATGAATCCGAAACAACCCAATCTCCCTACTTGTTCTGTGACCTCAACATATTTATTATTCCACTTATTATCAAATCCATCTTTGCACTTAATCGCAAATACAACATTGGGTATCATAATGACTGCAATAAAAATCAGCCCAAAAACATTAAACCATTCCATATTATCTACCATCACAAACTCTGATTTGTATTTCTGTTTGTTTTAAAAATGGGCAACTCCGATTGGAATTGCCCACTCATTGCACTAATTATGCGATTTTTTCTTGCTTGCACCGATTTCTGCATCAATTGATGTAAGTTTGATGTAAATCGCTGTTTTTTTAGTTTTTTATCAAATGAAGTACGTCCCGTCTATTCGGTAAAACGGTACATCTTTACATCATCTTAATAGAGCTTTGCACCTGCTGGAATGTGGTCATCAACCATCAGAAGATGAAGCTTTTCTTCGCCTTCTTCTTCATGAATAGCACTGAGGAGCATACCGCAAGAGTCAATGCCCATCATAGCTCTCGGTGGAAGATTTGTGATAGCAATAAGAGTCTTTCCAACCAGTTCTTCCGGCTCATAAAAGCTATGAATACCGCTTAAAATGGTTCTGTCTGTGCCTGTTCCGTCATCAAGAGTAAACTGTAACAGTTTCTTTGACTTCGGTACTGCAACACACTCTTTAACCTTTACCGCACGGAAATCTGACTTGCTGAATGTATCAAAGTCTACCATTTCCTCAAATAAAGGCTCTACCTTTACCTTAGAAAAATCAATCTTTTCAGACTCAGTTTTTACATTTTTTTCAGGTGCTTCAGAAGCTGTATTATTTACATCATTTTTCTTATTTACACCATCTAAGGACTTCATTGTTGGGAAGAGCAGCACGTCTCTGATTGCCTCCGCGCCTGTCAGAAGCATACACATACGGTCAATGCCGAATCCAATACCACCGGTCGGCGGCATACCGATCTCCAATGCGTTCATAAAGTCTTCATCTGTTGTATTGGCTTCATCATCGCCCTGTGCAAGCAGTTCTTCCTGGGCTTTAAAACGTTCTCTCTGGTCGATCGGATCGTTCAGCTCAGAATAAGCATTTGCCATCTCCCAACCATTCATGAAGAACTCGAAACGCTCTACATATTCCGGATTTTCTGGCTTTTTCTTCGTCAGCGGCGAGATCTCAACCGGGTGGTCCATAACGAACGTCGGCTGAAGCAGATGCTCCTCTACAAACTCCTCAAAGAAGAGATTCAGGATATCACCTTTTTTATGTCTCTCTTCAAACTCAATATGATGTTCTTTTGCAAGTTCTCTTGCCTGCTCCAGAGTCTCAACTTCATTCCAGTCAACGCCTGCGTACTTCTTCACTGCGTCAACCATTGTGATACGCTCGAACGGCTTACCGAGATCCATCGGGATTCCTTTGTATACGATCTGTGTCGTTCCGAGCACTTCCTGCGCAACAAAACGATACAGGTTCTCTGTCAGATCCATCATGCCGTGGTAATCTGTAAATGCCTGGTAAAGCTCCATCAGAGTGAACTCCGGGTTATGTCTTGTATCAAGACCCTCATTACGGAATACACGTCCGATCTCATATACCTTCTCGAGTCCTCCGACGATCAGTCTCTTCAGGTACAGCTCCAGGGAAATACGAAGCTTCAGATCTTCGTTCAGGGCATTGAAATGTGTCTCGAACGGTCTTGCTGCTGCTCCACCTGCGTTCTGTACAAGCATTGGAGTCTCAACTTCCATGAATCCTTCTCCGCTTAAGTACTTGCGGATCGCACTGAGAATCTTGGAACGCTTGATAAAGGTATCTTTAGACTCTGTGTTCATGATCAGGTCTACATATCTCTGACGGTAACGGGTATCTACATCTGTCAGACCGTGGAACTTCTCCGGGAGGATCTGTAAGCTCTTGGAGAGGAGTGTCACCTTCTCTGCATGGATAGAAATCTCACCTGTTCTTGTTCTGAAAGCAAATCCTTCCACTCCGAAGATATCACCGATATCAGATTTTTTAAAATCAGCGTAAGACTCTGTTCCGATCGCATCTCTTGCAACGTATACCTGGATGTTTCCCTGTAAATCCTGGATATTGCAGAAAGATGCCTTGCCCATGACTCTCTTAAACATCATACGTCCTGCAATTGCCACATGGATCGGGCTTGCGTCCATGATATTTCTTCTCTCTTCGTAATCCTTTTTAAGAGCTTCTTTCGCCTGCTCCTCATCCATTCCCTCTACGTTCGGCTCCTGGCGGTCTTTTAACAGCTCAGTCTCATGTGCCTCGTAAAGACCTTTCACCTCAAGCGAATGATGTGTCTGATCGAACTTTGTAATCTGGAACGGGTCTCTTCCGTTCTGCTGCAGCTCTGCAAGTTTCTCGCGGCGAACCTTCAGTAAGTGGTTAATATCCTGTTCCTGTGTCTGCTGTGCCAATCTCTTCACTCCCTTTTCTTTGTATTTTTTAGATATTTCTCTGGATAGAAAGTACTTTGTACTGCATAATTCCGGCCGGTGTTTCTACATCGACAATATCATCCTTGTGCGCGCCGATCAGAGCTTTTCCTACCGGAGACTCGTTGGAAATTTTTCCTTCCAGGCTGTTTGCCTCGGTGGAACCAACGATCTGGAACTCAATTTCTTCGTCATACTCCAGATCCAGTACGTCTACTTTACATCCAATATTGATCTTATCGGAATCTACTTCGTCCTCAACAACAACCTCTGCGTTTTTCAGGATTTTTTCGATCTCTTCAATTCTTGCCTCGATGTCACGCTGCTCATCTTTTGCTGCATCGTACTCGGCGTTCTCGGAAAGGTCTCCCTGCTCTCTTGCTTCTTTGATTTTACCGGCAATTTCTCTACGTTTGTTTACTTTGAGATCGTGAAGCTCGTCCTCCAGTTTTTTCAGGCCGGCATAGGTAAGAATCGTTTTTTTCTGTTCCATTTTATACACCCTTTCTATCGTTTCTGTATCCAGTCATATCTGATTTTATTCTGTAAACTCTCCGGAAATGCGCTGTATTTTCAGTATTCCCGGTTGAAATAAGGATAGACTCCGCCTATCCTAACAATTAAAGTAGTATAAAGGATTGCCCACGGAATGTCAAGAAAAAAAGAAACGCAGGAAAGATTTTCTTTTTCACAAATCCTTCCTGCATCTTTCTCTTATTTTTCCTTTATTTTTCGGATGAGCTTCCTGTCAGTGCTTTCTTTTTCCAATTTCCTTTTTTATAGAAAATCAGCGTCAGAAGCGCACCCATGCACCAGCTTACCAGCATGGAAATCCAGAGTACCTGATATCGTCCGTTTGGCAGCTCCGGCGTTCTGGTCAGAAAGGCCAGACCGTATGCCAGCGGCACACGGATTACAACAGTAACAACCATCGAAATCCACATCGGGGTCATCGTATCGCCTGCTCCACGCATGACGCCGGAAAGCGACTGTGTTATTGCCATGGCAATATAGCCGACCGCAAGGATCTTCATCATATTGGCACTTAATGTTACGAGCTCTGTGGTATTCGTAAAGATTCCCATCAGATGATGGCCGAAAATAACAATTAAAAGGGTAATGGTCGTTGAGGTTCCGACTGCAATCAGTGTTCCCTGTTTTGCGCCCTGCTCTACGCGGTCCATACGGCGTGCACCGACATTCTGACCGGCATACGTTGTCATCGCGGTACCAAACGAAAAGTTCGGCATCATTGCAAAGCCATCGACACGCATGATGATAACATTCGCGGCGATAACCATTTCACCGAAGCTGTTGGTCAGCGACTGTACGATAACCATCGCCATGGAGAAGATCGCCTGGGTAATACCGGACGGCAGGCCAAGGCGGATAATTTCCATCGAATACTGTTTTTTCATTTTCAGGTATTTGGGTCTGAAATCAAAAATGTCGGTCATACGCATCAGACGCCACATGCAGAGTACTGCAGAAATTGCCTGCGCAATCACGGTCGCGTATGCAACTCCGGCAACGCCCATGTGGAACTGGGAAACGAATACAATATCCAATACAATGTTGATGACCGTTGCCACCAGCAGATAAATCAGCGCCGAAATCGAATCGCCGAGTCCGCGAAGGATACCACATAGAATGTTATAGTACGCACTGCCGGCACAACCCACCATCAGGATCACCAGATACGAGGTACACCAGTCGATGATAGAATCCGGTGTTTTCAGCATTTCCAGCAGCGGCCTTGAGAGGACGGCTCCCAGAATCATAATAATGATGGAAGAAATTGCTGTCAGCGTGACGCAGTTTCCGATCGTCATTGAAAGCTCTTTTCTTTGTTTTGCCCCAAAATACTGCGACACCATGACGCCGGCGCCGACGGAAATTCCGACGAACAGAACCAGAAGCAGGTTTAAGATCGGGCTGGCGCTTCCAACTGCCGCAAGCGCATTGTCCCCGACATATTTTCCGATCACAATACTGTCAACCGTGTTGTAGAGCTGCTGGGCAATGTTGCCGATCAGCATAGGGATTGTAAAAGCTACAATCTTTTCCCACGGCTTTCCCACCGTCATGTCGGACGGTGCGAAAAGTTCCTTCATAGTCATACACTACACTCCCTCTTTAGTGTTTTTTGTCCCAATACCTCTGTTTATCAGTATAGCACAGAAAAAGCACCCATGATATATCAATATTGGCATATCATAGGTACTTTTTTGACTTATTTTTTATCCTCGTTCCCACTCATTCAGCATCTGTTCCAGCGCCTGCAGGCTCTCCACCTGATTGATCGCCGCGCGTAGCTTTGCCGAGTGCGGAAAGCCTGCCGTATACCATGCAACATGCTTGCGCATCTCGCGGATGCCGATCGCGCCGCCTTTGTATTCCACCTGCATCCGTGCATGGCGGAGCATCATTTCTTTTACCTCATGCTGGGTCGGCCTTGCAAGCGTTTCGCCTGTTTCCATATAATGAAGAATCTGTTTAAAAATCCACGGATTTCCTTCCGCGCCGCGTCCGATCATGATTCCGTCACAGCCGGTCTGCTCCACCAGTGCCTCGGCACTTGCCGCATCTGTCACATCGCCGTTTCCGATAACCGGAATCGATACTGCCTCTTTTACCCGGCGGATGATATCCCAGTCTGCTTTTCCGGAATAAAACTGCGCTCTCGTTCTTCCATGAACCGCAATTGCGGCCACTCCGCAGTCCTCGAGGATCTTCGCAATTTCCACAGCATTCGCCGATTCTTCGTTAAAGCCCTTTCGAATCTTTACGGTTACAGGCTTTTTCACTGCCTTTACCATGCTTGTCACGATTTCCCTCACCAGATGCGGATCCTTCATAAGGGCCGAGCCTTCGCCGTTATTGACAACCTTTGGCACCGGACAGCCCATGTTAAAATCCAGAATATCAAACGGCCTTTCTTCGATCTCCGCGGCAATCTGCCCCAAAATCTCCGGATCACTGCCGAAAAGCTGCAGGGACACCGGATGCTCACCCGGATCGATCGTCATCAGATCCTCGGTATTTTTATTCTTATATAAAATTGCCTTCGCGCTCACCATTTCCATACAGATCAGGCCCGCGCCCTGCTCCTTGCACAGAACACGAAACGGCAGATCCGTCACCCCCGCCATCGGTGCAAGCACGAGTGGGTTTGGCATCTCCACGTTTCCGATTTTCAGTGGCGGCATCTTTTGCAGTGTACGTTTCTTATTTTCCATTCGGCTTCTCTCCGTCCTCTTCCATCAGCGCCTCCTCCGGCACCTCCTCACCGAGGAAGAAGACACGGTAATACAGCTCCAGGGATTCCAGCAGCTCCTTTTTTTCTTCCTGATACTGCTTAATCCGAAGCGCGCCGCCGATCTCGTCGTACATCGCATCTGCGTCTACGGCCTCTGTTTCAAACTGCAGACTTCCGTCGCTGTCGAACCACATGGTAAAAATACCGCCGATTTCCACCGTAAACATAACACACATGACATGAAGCTCATCCTGCACAGACTGTGGCAGGGATGCAAAATCCTGGTTAAAATAATATTTCTGTTCGTATGCACTTGCTCCGCAGAGCACTACTTTTTCATTATCTGAATACATAATTTTTCCTTTCTCTTCCTTTTCCGGTCTCTCTATACGTAGCTGTATAAGCCTCGCACCGAAACCTCGCCGGAATGCACCTCAGTGATCGTTCCGTCCTCTTTTTGCACGCGCAGCTCACCGGTCGGCGTGATGCCAAGTGCAACGCCCTCGAACGGTTCCTTCGGATCGAGTACACGCACCGGCTGGTCTTTGTTTGCAAGCACAGCCTCATATGCTTCCTTCAGCCCGGAGAGATCCCCTGCTTCCAGGAATTTTTCATAGTCCTCCTCAAATGCCTCCAGCACTGCTGCGACCACTTTCGCCCGGTTGACGGAATGACCCATTTCTATCGCCAGTGAGGTCGCAATCTCCGCGATTTCTTCCGGAAATTCCATCTGATTGACATTGATTCCGGTTCCGATGACAACATAATTGATATAATCAATCTGTGCACTCATCTCTGTCAGGATCCCACAGAGCTTTTTCCCATTCAGCACCGCGTCGTTCGGCCATTTGATTTTCGTATCGACACCGAGCGCTTTTTGCACACCCTGCACTACGGCAAGTCCCATTACAATCGTCAGCATCGGTGCTTTGGCCGGCTCAAGATCCGGGTACAGCAGAATCGACATCGAAACAGAGGTTCCCTCCGGTGATTTCCAGACTCTGCCGCGGCGGCCTTTTCCGGCAGTCTGCGTCTCGGCTGTTGTCAGGGTACCGTTCGGCGCACCCTCTTCCGCCAGCCGCTTCGCCCACGTGTTTGTCGAATCCACCTCGCGGCTGTAATAAACCGTCTGTCCGACATATTTCGTATGCGTGCGGCTTTCCAGCTCATCCTTCGTTACGAGATCCGGCTCATTTAACAGACGGTATCCCTTATTCTGAACAGCCTCAATTTCGTATCCTTCTTCTTTCAACTGATTCATCATCTTCCATACTGCGGTGCGGGAAATCCCAAAATGTTCACACAGCTCCTGTCCGGAAACATTTTTTCCGGATTCCCGCAGAAGACGCAGCGTCTCGGCTCTCTTATTTTCCAGCATATCGTATCTTCACACTCCTCGTGTCGCTTTCTCACATAAGAAGCACGCTTTCTTCGTTTCGTAAAATCAACAGCAGCGCTGCGGAAGAGTTTTCCGCAGCGCTGCTGTGCGTGTTTCTTCGTTATTCTATTATACACAGTCTATTCCGGTTTTTCCACCCAAAACTTTATGCTCCGAGGGTCGCTGCCATAACTGCTTTGATCGTATGCATACGGTTCTCTGCTTCTTCGAATACTCTCGACTGCGCAGATTCAAACACCTCATCGGTTACTTCCATCTCGTTCAGGCCGTAGCGGTCGTGGATCTCTTTTCCGATCTTTGTTTTCAGATCGTGGAAGGACGGCAGGCAGTGCAGGAATACGGCGGTATCTTTTGCATTTGCCATTGCTTCTTTTGTGACACGGTACGGAGTCAGATCGTGGATTCTCTCCTCCCATACGCTGTCCGGCTCACCCATAGATACCCAGACATCGGTGTAGATAACATCGGCATCTTTTGTTCCCTCTTTTACGTCCTCGGTGAGGGTGATGGTTGCACCGCTCTCCTTTGCATACTCCTCACACTGAGCCACAAGCTCTGCGTTCGGGAAGTATTTCTTCGGTGCACAGGCCACAAAATCCATTCCCATCTTGGCAGATGCAATCATCAGGGAATTTCCCATATTGTAGCGGGCGTCGCCCATGTAAACGAGTTTGATGCCTTTTAAGTGGCCGAACTCTTCCTGGATTGTCAGCATATCGGCGAGCATCTGGGTCGGGTGGTACTCGTTCGTCAGTCCGTTCCATACCGGGACTTTGGAATATTTTGCCAGCTCTTCTACGATCTCCTGGCCGAATCCACGGTACTCGATTCCCTCATACATACCGGCAAGAACGCGGGCTGTATCTTTAATGCTCTCTTTTTTGCCGATCTGGGAACCGGTCGGATCCAGATACGTTGTTCCCATACCGAGATCGTGTGCAGCTACCTCGAAGGAACAGCGGGTTCTGGTGCTGGTTTTCTCGAAGATCAGTGCAACGTTTTTACTGCGCAGGGTATCCACCGGAATGCCTTTCTTTTTCTTCTCCTTCAGCTCTGCGGACAGATCCAGCAGATAGGCAATCTCTTCCGGTGTAAAATCTTTCAATGTCAGAAAATCGCGTCCTTTTAAATCCATGGCTTGTTCCTCCTTATATCTGCATATGGTGTATTTTATTATTTCCTATACTGTGATGTTGGGTCAAAAAGTTTTTTGCCCCTTGGTTTCCTTGAATAGTCTCTATTATGAAACAGACCTGTTCATCTGTCAAGAGGAAAATGTATATTTTTACGTATTTTCTTTATATTATTCATATAATATGCATTTTTATGCACTTTAAAAACACTCTCTTTCCATTTTTCCCGTTATCACGGCTGTCACCGGGGGCTCTTGTAACTGCGGACTTTTGTTCGCTGTCCATGAAAAATCTCCCACATCCGGCATCACGCTTTCTGTGGGAGAATTCTCTTTTTCTTATCGATTTATCTCTATTTTACTTCTGCACTTCTTTTCCTGCCGGCACTTTCTGTTCCTCCACAATACCTTTGAATGTGGTGGCCAGACTTGCCAGTCCCTGCAGATCGGACGGAACAACAATCTTTGTTGCCTTTCCATTTGCCAGAACACCGAGTGCCTCGAGGCTCTTTAAGGTAAGAACAGCATCGTCTGCACCGGCTTCTTTGATCGCGCGGATACCATCGGCATTTGCCTGCTGTACTTTGAGGATTGCCTCTGCCTGGCCTTCTGCCTCACGGATCCGTTTCTCTTTTTCTGCCTCTGCGCGAAGAATAGCCGCCTGTTTTTCAGCCTCTGCATCGAGGATGGCCGACTGTTTTTTACCTTCGGCAACAAGGATGGTCGATTTTTTCTCTCCTTCTGCAATCAGGATTGCTTCACGGCGTTCACGCTCTGCCTTCATCTGTTTCTCCATTGCTTCCTGAATGGCTGCCGGAGGCATAATGTTTTTCAGCTCGACACGGTTTACTTTAATTCCCCACGGATCGGTCGCGATATCAAGCGCAGCCTGCATCTTCGTGTTGATGATCTCACGGGATGTCAGCGTTTCATCAAGCTCCAGATCTCCGATGATGTTTCGAAGCGTTGTTGCCGTCAGGTTTTCAATTGCCATCAGCGGATTGACAACACCGTATGCAAACAGCTTCGGATCGGTAATCTGGAAGAATACAACGGTATCAATCTGCATCGTAACATTATCTTTTGTGATAACCGGCTGCGGCGGGAAATCCACCACCTGCTCTTTTAAATTCACGCGGATGGCCACGCGCTCGATAAACGGAACTTTAAAATGAAGACCGGTTGCCCAGGTGCCTTTGTATTTTCCAAGGCTCTCAACAACGTAAGCACTGGCCTGCGGCACGATCTTCACACACGATGCTGCAATAAACAGTACAATCACAAGAAGCACAATCAATAAAATTCCTGCAACTCCTCCACCACTCATGTTTCATTTCCTCCTTCTTTTTCTTTGACCTTTACAATCAGCTTGACGCCTTCCACACGGAGCACTGCAACAACAGTGTCCACGGGAATCGTGCCTCCTTCGTTTTCTGTCCGCGCGGTCCAGATATTTCCGCCAAGCGAAACCTTTCCGGTTCCCGCAAGATTGGAGATTTCTTCCGTCACGACTCCTTCCATGCCAACCACACGGTCCACGTTCGTCTTCAGTGTATCCTTATTCAGAAAGCGAACGGCGAACGGACGTGTAAAAAACAGAAGTACCAGCGATACAACAAGAAACAGTACGATCTGAATCACAATCCCTGCTCCGCACATGGCAGCGATCAAAGCAACAAGCGCCCCACCTGCAAACCAGATCGTCGCAAGACCAAGTGTTGCTGCTTCAATCACTAAAAAAACGACGAGTGCGATCAGCCAATAAACCGGCAGGTAAGCTGTAATACCCATGCGTTTTTCCCCCTTTCTGAAAAAATTGGCTGTTGTATTCATCATACTATAATGATGAAAAAATAACAAGCAAAGTTAAAAACATTCAGAAAAAAGAAAGATTTGTCAGGAATCATCTACAGACTGTCAATTCCAAGCCGGGACATGAAAACGAGGATAGCTGACAAAAAACCATATGCGTGAATACGTAAAAATAATACGAGGGTGAAGCTCAATAGTTTCCAGAATACCGATTTGATTTGAACTGCGTAATGCAGGCAATTCCGTATCGTCAGGGTTTTTCGAACAAACGGATCTGACCCATACTGTTTCAGCAGCTTTCTGACCACAGAAACATTTTTTCCTTCATATGTCATCTCTTCCTTCGCCAGATACATTGCACCAATCACCAGGTGAAACAGCATCAGGTCGCCATAAATGT
The DNA here is from genome assembly GCF_003460565.1 of Blautia sp. AF32-4BH. Taxonomy (NCBI): domain Bacteria; kingdom Bacillati; phylum Bacillota; class Clostridia; order Lachnospirales; family Lachnospiraceae; genus Blautia; species Blautia sp. AF32-4BH. Next base: position 11,461 of record NZ_QTVL01000017.1, read on the forward strand.
GTGTTGCTCTGGCCGGTATTTTGGGGAATCACTTTTTTCTGTTTTCTCTCCAATACCTACCGCGTCCGCCATACAACACTACGTCAGACATTAGCAGACTTCCGCGCCGATAACCAGAAAACCAAGCTGTTGAAAATTTTTGAAAATAACGATGTCCCGTAACTGGAAATCCAACAACATTTCCTGTAAAACTCCATAAGGATAGTCTGCACTTTTTGACTATCCGGTAGTATTTGTTTCAGAGTAAAAAAAGAGTAAGTGAACGTCTCCCCTTGTTCACTTACTCTTTTTTCTATACCGTCGATTCCATCTCATTTTTCATGACTTTGAACCGATCACAATCTATGGAAATGCATGCTCTCTCCGCCTATCCCCTTGCGAAGGTTCCACGCCTGTTTTTAATAAAAATGCTGATATCCGATCTGGATTCCGCTGCCGTAGCCGCTGTTAAAATACAGGCATCCGCCAACCGGGCTCTCGCCGGAAAGTGCTGCCTGTGCAGCTGCATAACAGTCACTTCTTGCTCCGCGGGAAAGCACGCTCTGGAAGGTTCCGGTCGCAACCGGTGTAAACTGTCCACCCTGATAAATAACGCCGGAAACACTGTTCGGGAAGGAACCGCTGTTGACACGGTTTACTACAACCGCTCCGACTGCCACCATTCCTGTGTAGCTCTCGCCGCCTGCCTCGCACTCGATCAGTGCTGCAAGCATTGCCACATCATTGCTGTCTGCGGAAATTACCGATGCACTGCCTGCTGTGGAGGCTGCTGCTGCGCTGCTTGCCGCACAGGCCTGTGATGCCTGGTATTCCTCCATGGAAACAGCACCTTTTAACTCCTCTGAAAGTGTCACATAGTCTCCATGAACGTATGCGCTGCTTCCGCTGTACTGGATCTGATACCAGTCTGCCTCTTCGCCGAATACGCTGACCTCACCATTCTGTGTCAGTGTTCCGATCTGCGCGGAATCTGTGGATGCTGCCTCACGGACACGAAGGCTGTCCGCCTGAACAACTCCGGTGATACCGCACATATTGCGGTAATGTGCTTTTGCCTCTTCCCCAAATACCAGATATTCATTCTTTATGTAGCCTTCTACACCATTGGAAGAGATCTTGCTCCACTCGTCTCCTTTTTCTGTTACAGTAACCGCATAGCCCGGCATCAGAACTCCGACGATCTCGGAATCTGCGTTTGCCTCGCTGCGGATGTTGACATATCCTTCTACGTTTGCTGCAGCCATTGTGCTCCAGTCTGTTTTATTTAAAATGGTTTCTTCCTTTGTCTCTGCTTTTACGGGTGCAGCCATGATGACAGTCAGTGTGAGCACGCTCCCCAGGATGCCCGGCACATAACTTTTTTTGAATGTCATACTTACCTCCTGAACAATTATTACGTTTTTGTTACATCTTGTTACAAACCGATTCTACCAGTGTTACATCTTTTTGTCAACTGGAACATTTCGACAACATTCCTGTCTTTTCCCATCGTTTTTTTCATAGAACCCACAATTTTTCACCACTTTTCCGCTTTTTTGACGAATTGGATCGGTTTTTATTCCCACTTTTTCTTCTGCATGCGGCCTGCCTGGAATACTTTTCCGTGTCTTGTTTCCTTCTTTTTATTTTGCTTTTGTTTCACATTCTGCCCTTTCTGCCCTCTTTTTCCGCAAATATTTTTTAAGAAATTGTGACAGTTCTTTTTCTATTTTTCGACATGCATTACAAACCTTTTCCACTTTTGACGCATTTTCAAATTTTCTTTTAACTTTTTATTTTTACATGATATTTCTTTCTACATATGGTATAATCTTAAAAAAGAAAGAAAATTTATATTTTATCAATTATTTTTCTTTCAATTTATACGTGAAACTTACCGCAGGAAAATAAAACAGACCGACATTAGAAACCGATCAGGTGAAAGGAGGATGTCATATGTTACACAGCACACAGACAACGAAAAAACACACAGGAAATTTGATTCTGAGATTCGGAATGGCAGGCCTCCTGGCGGCCGGATTATTTTTTTCCGCTCCGTATTCGGCAGCAGCCGAGACAGTTCCAAGTGCAGAAAATACAGACGCCGGTGAAATTACCATTCACTTCACCCATTACGATGCACAGGACCTGGAATTCTATCTGAACACCGATCAGGCGGCTCTTGCTTTTACCGATGCTGCCCTGACATTTCAGGATTCCACAATGGATGCACCGGTCACCATGTCATATCTTTCCGATGATGGTTCCTATGTCCTGTATCAGAACAGCGAACCGGTCGAGGAAGTAAACGGAACGTTCTCCGTATCGATGGTTACGGAACCTGGCTACACACTGGATATGGATCAGATTTCCTTCTATGTTAATGGACAGGCCGTTTCCAATGGCGGTTCCGTTGTGATTACGGATTCTTCGGCGGCGATGACTTCTCTTGTTTACTGTACCGCAATCCCGGAAACACCGGCAACTGACCCGGAGCCATCTCTTCCGGAAGAACCATCTGCACCGGAAGTTCCGGAAGAACCGGCCGCTCCAGAACCATCCGTTCCGGAACAGCCATCCGCACCGTCAGAAACCCCGACCGTGGTACAGCCATCTGCTTCGGAACAGCCGGCACAGGAAAATATTCTTCCGGAAACCACAGCTCCTGCATCCAAAACCGCACCGGAACAGGTTCCTGCATCCGAACCGATCGCAGCAGAACCGATTGCCAGCGCAGTTGTTACAGAAGACGAAGAAGTTGATCTTTCCACCATCCACCCGGAAGTTACCGCATCCGCTGTTACTTCTTCCAGCCAGCTTCCAGCCGCAACGCAGATTGTACCATCTGTCAGAACAACAGACCCGGATGCACAGATTATTACTTCGGAAACTGCAGCTCTTGAAAATGCCGCACAGACCGAGAATACACAGACTGCACACACAGGAATCGGCTCCTGGTTCCATCAGCGAACAAATCAGATCCTCGCAGTCATGATCGCTGTGATCCTGCTTCTGATCCTGATCGAATCACTTCTGGCACTAAAGGATTCCATGAATCAGAAAAGATCGCATCGCTTCTATTAAAAATAAGGTCCATAATAAAAAATAAGCATACAAAAAGAAGGAACGTATCTCATGAAACATGGGATACGTTCCTTCTCTTATATTATTTTTTATCCTCTTTTTTTCGCAGCCGCTTTCTGAATCTCACAGAAATCGTGCAGCGCCTGACGGCCGATTTTTACAATTTTACGGATGTTGATGGAATTTGTTCCTCCCTGACGCGGCTTGAAGCTGATCGGGATGAAACGGATTTTCCGGTGAAAATACGCTCCGAAGGCAGTCATCAGTGCGTTCGGCAGATTGTAGTTTTCCGGCATCAGCGGCAGATACTCGGCCACGTAGTCTGTTTTCATCAGACGGAACGGGGCATTTGCATCCGGCACGGATACGTGGAAATAGGTCCAGAGCACCGCGCACAGCACTTTTTCCACGACAGCGCGGGAAAAGCCGTCGCCGCGGCTTGTGCGGTTTCCGAAAATGGCGTCGTAGCCCTCGCGGATCTGCCAGAACTTTTCGAACTCCGCCGGATCGGTCTGACCGTCGGAATCGGTCTGGAAGATATAGTCCGCACCGTTTTCAAGTGCATAGCGGTAGCCGTACAGAACGGTGGAACCGTGGCCGCCGTTTGGCTTCGTCAGCACGGTGAGCAACGGGCGGGTTTCGCACTCTGCTGAAGCAATTTCATACGTATCGTCGCGGCTTCCGTCGTTGATGATCACAAGACGGGACGCACCGCCGCCGTTATGCTTCTCCACGACGGGACACCATTCCTCGATCGTTCTTTTGATATTTTCCGACTCATTATAGGCTGGTATTACAATATATAAGGTATCCATTGGTATTCTCCTTGCATTTCCTTCCATCCATTATACAGGATTTCTTTTCATTGCGAAAGATGCTCTCATGGAGAAAATTTCCCAGTACCGTTCGTTTGTTATTCTTCCCACAGTTTCTGCGGATAACGGCCCTCGTCTTTTAATTTCTGCAGTGCTGCCATGACATTTTCTTTGTCTTCTTTGTACGTTACGCCGTACCAGTTATCATAGGAGCGGAGTACGGTGACTTCCGCTTTTTTCTCCTGCAGCAGTTCATCGACAATGAACGGCAGGAAGTATTCGCCTTTTAACGGGTTAGTTTTGTATACATCCTCGAGGAACGGCAGGAAGCGGCGTTTCAGCTCAATCAGGATACTCGGTGTGAAGCCCCAGAGGTTCATGGAAACGATCGTTCCCTGCGGCAGTCCGGTCCAGGTTGCGCCGTCATCCTCGGTGTATTCGGCCTGTCCGCCGTGGTTTTCGATTCTTGTGCGCTCATGAATGCCGACAAGGTGGTTCTGGTCGTCTGCGGTGCAGATACCGCGGGCTACGTGGCCATTGTCGGTCAGGGTTTTGTACAGGTCGTAGGCAACCATCGCGTACTGATAGGTCGCGCCGTCCTGCTCGGTTGTCAGCTGGCGGTAGATCTCCTCGAATGCCGTTCTTCCATAATAATCATCGGAATTGATGACGGCGAACGGTGCGCCGTCGATGGCTTCTGCCGCACAGAGAATCGCATGACCGGTTCCCCACGGTTTGACGCGGCCTTCCGGCACTTCGTAGCCTTTCGGGAGAACGTCGAGTTCCTGGTAAGCATACTCTACATCCATGTATTTCTCAATTCGCTTGCCGATGCCCTCGCGGAATGCCTCGTCGATGGCTTTTTTGATGATAAAGATGACTTTCTCAAAGCCTGCCTGTTTTGCATCATAAATGGAAAAGTCGATAATCATATTTCCGTACGGGTCAACCGGATCAATCTGTTTTAATCCGCCGTAACGGCTTCCCATTCCTGCTGCCATGATGACTAATACTGGTTTTTTGCTCATGATGTTCTCTCCTTTTTATTCTCCAAAATAAGCTTTTAATCTCTCCGCAAAGTCTGCCGGGATTTCTCTTTCAAATGGAAATGGTTCTGCATCCGCCAGATACTCGGCGATTTCGCCCAGGACACCGGCGCTCCGGTTCAGTGACCAGGCGGAGATCCAGTCGATCGTATCGTGGCAGGTGTGCATGCCGAAACCATCGCGGTTCAGCGTCATCGCCGGGATGCCCTTCCATGCGAAGGTGTTGGAATCGCTGCTCCAGATGTTGTTGATGAGCGATACGCCTTTGTCCGCCTGTTTTAAGTGCTCCATGATCGCGTCGCATGCCTCTTTCGTTGCTGCCACGCCAAGCACGGTTCCGCCGATGGCCTGTCCGGCGAGGTCGACGTTCATGTTGAAGCGGTGCTGCGTCAGCTCGGCTTCATGCGCTTTCACATACGCCCGGCTTCCGCAGAGACCCAGCTCCTCCGCGCCGAACCAGATGCATTCCAGTGTCCGTTTCGGGCGGTTTTCGGCGAAGTAGTGTGCCAGCTCCATGATGATCGCTGCGCCCGCCATGTTGTCGTATGCACCAGGTCCCTGCGGAACGGAATCGTAATGAGCCGTCAGCGTCAGGATTTCCTCTGGCTGCTCGGTTCCCGGGATGCGCAGGATGATATTTTTCGACGTTCTCCTGATTTTTTTCTGCTGTAAAACGAGGCGTGCACGGCTCGCTCCCCGTTCTACCAGTTCCATCGCATCAAGATAATGAATGACGGCGCACGGCAGTTTCGGATTTTTTACGCCGCGCAGGGTGCGGTAGTCCGGCAGGCGGTCCTCGTCTTTGTCCAGCGGCGTTCCGGTCAGGATCAGAAATCCGACGGCTCCTGCTTTTTCCAGTTTTTCATAGTTTTCTGCATTGGCACCGCCGTTGATCAGGACGATTTTCCCTTCTGCATGGGAAAGGCTGACCGGGTCGCCGTTTTCTACGTAGAGGAATGGTGCCTCCATGCCTTCCGGAGCGGTATTGGCTGCCGCGAAGCAGCCGCGGACGGTGTATGTTTTCTCATATGGCTCTGTGACCGTAAAGACAGCTTCGTCAACCTGCCATGTCTCAATCTCGAACGGCTCGCGGCGGATCTGCAATTCGCCCTGCCCCCATTTTTCTGCGATTTCAGAAAGTTCTTTTTCGATCCGGCAGGCTGCTTTTTCTTCGCCTTTCGTTCCGGCTTCGCGGATGTAGTTAAACTGGCTGACGAACGCATACTGCCGCTGGCCGCTGATGGTATTTGCTTTCATAATAATGTTATGTCCTTTTCTTTTCTTTTTTTATTTTCTTAAAGTTCTTCCAGTACCGCTCTCGCGCTGCGCACGGCTTTAACATCGGTGCGGTAGAGGGTGTATTCGCTTAAGGATGGAAGTCCCATGTTCACATTTTCTTTCCGATACTGCATCGGGCTCGCCAGTTCGATTTTTCCGGACATGTGGTAGGCGGTCACGCCGGTTTTCAGATACAGCTCGCGGATCGCATCCGCGCAAATACCGCCGCCCGCCTGAATACGGATGCGTCCCGCCGCCTGGCGCTGCAGTTCGGCGAGAAGCTCTGCTCCTTTTACCGCACTGTTCTGCTGACCGGAGGTGAGAATGGTGTTCATACCGAGCGATACCGCCTGCTCAAGCGCTTCTTTCGGATCGCGGCAGACATCGAACGCGCGGTGCAGCGTCACAGACATGCCGTTTGCCGCCTCCATCAGCTGTTCCATCGCTGTCATATTCATTGTTCCATCCTCTTTCAGCACGCCGATCACAACGCCCTCTGCACCGAGTTCGCGATACATCGCAACTTCCTCGCAAATTTCTTCTAATTCATATGGGGTGTAGCAGAAATCCCCGAACCGCGGGCGGATCAGTGCATGAATCGGAATGGTTGTCTGTCTGCGGATCACCTCAAACAGCTTCGAACCCGGAGTTGTTCCGCCGATCACCAGATTCTGACACAGCTCCAGCCGGCTTGCCCCGCCTTTTGCCGCCGCAAGCGCCGACTCCGCCGAGTCCACACAGACTTCCAGGATATAATCGTTCATAAAATTCCCTCTGTTTTCGTAAGTTTTCTTTCTCTATCATACCCTATTTAGGGCGATTAGGAAAGAGCTTCTTTGGTTCACTTTCGTTCACTTCTGCTTCTGATGCAGATATTTTTCTCTCGTTGCCATGCCGCCGCGAATGTGGCGTTCAGACTTGTTCACATCCAGAATTTTCCTCGCCTCTGCCGCCAGACCCGGATTCACCTGTACCAGACGTGATGTCAGATCCTTATGCACGGTACTTTTGCTCACTCCGAATTTTTTCGCCGTCTGCCGTACGGTCGCTTTCGTCTCAATCATGTAAATTGCTGTCTCCACAGCACGCTCTTCGATATAGTCCCTCACAAAAAGCCTCCGAAGACGCTGTTTTTACAGTGTATTCGGAGGCTTTGATGGGTATGTCTTCTATTTTATTATTTGTAATATACCCATACCGCTTTTGTCTGTTCCAGCACCTGATCGATATCCCAGGTTTTTTCGGAATTTTTTCTGCTGTTTGGGTCGTTGATTTTCAGTCTGCCATTCTGCAATCCGGTAAGAACGATAAAATGACCGTTGCTGGTAAACTCCCCGGGTCCCATCAGGGCAATGATGGGGTTTCCGGCCTGCAGGTTGTTTTCCACCCGTTCCCGTTCCACAGGGATTTCTTTGCTGGAAAGGCCGATCTGCCGGGCTCCTTCCAGCATCAGAGACCAGGCGGTTCCGCTGCCGTCTACGGCATAGCCGTTCTGTGAGGCAAAATCGGCGACCCAGCGCGGATTTTTTGTGATATCGCCAGTCATGAAAATGGCAACCATGGAAAGTGCTGTCGGTCCGCAGCCGCTTAATCCCATCACTTCACCGGCATATCGGTGATAGCCCCATCTCTGATCCCACTGCAAGAGAAGCGGAACCTCCGATGCGGATGACAGGTCGCTCAGGTCAATCTCCGGCTCCTCCTCTTTTTTCAACGGATATTCTTCGACGAACGTCTCCGTCTCATTGTTTCTCTCGTAAAGCGACAACAGCTCCTCCGGGTACTGATCCATTGAAATGCCGTTTGCTTTCGCATACCGTTGGATCGGATTCTGCCGGAAGCGCCGCACACCGCCCAAAAACAGAAGACAGCCGAACAGCAATAGCAGCCCGCGGATCCGCCATACCTTTCTTTTTCGTCTCCGTGCTCTTTCTCTTCTTTGTATTATCCTTCTTTGTGTCATTCTTTTTTGTTCTGCTATCTCTTGCCATTCCAGTGTATTGTTTTCACGGATCATGAAAAATCCCCCTCCCGATCTTATGGTGTACTCCCAAAATCTTTCTGTGCCTGATTTTGTGAGATGATTGAGAGTACATTCTTCCTTTTCATCATAACAAATTTCCGATTTTTCTTTTTGTATATTTTCCGAAGAAAAACTGCTTTTTTTCCGTCTGCTTTCTTAAGATTTTTTGTATCTGTGCAAAGCCATGCGAAACGGAAGCAAAACCGCAAGCAGGAAAAAGATGGCAAATTCCGGAAATATCATTGAGAAAAAAGTTCAAAAATGGTAAAATAGGAAAAACAACATCTTTAAGCGGAGGATAAAACAAAATGAAAAAACTGAAAGTAAAAAAAGGCAGCACCTGTATGGCTTGTCTTGCCTGTGTGGGAGCATGTTCTGAGGCATTTTATAAGGTATTTGATCCGGACAAGGCATGTCTGCAGATCGTAGAGAAAAAGTCTGTTCGCCCGATCGCCTGTCCGCAGTGCGGTAAATGTGCCGAGGCCTGTCCGGAAGGCGCCATCACCCAGAACCCGAAGGGCGTTTACATGATCAACAAGAAAAAATGTACGGGATGCGGAGCCTGTGCGAAGGCCTGTCCATTTGGCCTGATCGTAAAAACCGAGGGAAATCCGGCTTCCAAATGTATCGCCTGCGGTATCTGCGCGAAAGCCTGCCCGATGGATGTACTGGAAGTTGTGGACGAATAATGATCCGAACTCTTAGATACCGCCAGGATCTCATGTAAGCACAGATCCTGACTCATTGCTCACATAAACATAAAAATGCACTGTGGAACGTCGTCGGACAATTCCACAGTGCATTTTTCTGTTAAACGAAAAACAATTGATTCCCGCTCGCCGCTTGGCAGAATGATCGATGCCCGTTTCCGCAGACAGCATTCCGACAAAAAGGGACAAAATTTACAATTTTACTCCCGCGCCAGCAGAACCATCGATTTTGCCGGAAGCATCATGCTTTCTTTCATCTCTGCTCCATCCTCTGCACAGCGTTTTCCATCGCAGAGCAGTTTCCAGTTTCCTTCCGGGAGTTTCTGCAAAGCTTCTTTTTCCCATGGATTGTAGAAGACGCAGACTGCGCGGCCATTCGGGTATTCCAGTTCGTAACCTGCGATCTGGTTTTCACGGAAAAATGTCTTTTTACAGTCCGGCTCGCACGTTCCGTATGCCTGAAATTTTCGGCGCAGAGCGAGAAGACCACGGTAATAGTCCACCAGCTCTTCCTGCTCTAAGGCGCGTGTCCAGTCAATTTTGTTGAGCTGCCACGACGATTTGAAGCTGTTTCCTTCGCCATGCTTCGTGCGCGCAAATTCCTCACCCGCCTGGAAAAACGGCATTCCCTTGCAGGTCATCACAATGCCCGCCGCCAGACGGTTCATCGAAAGCGTCCGCTCATCCATCTTGTCAAAATCCGGCTCCGCATCCTCCTTCCGCTTCGGATCGGACAGTTTTAATTTATCCCACAGTGTATAATTATCATGTGCCGACACATACGGAATCAGCTGGCTCGCATTGCGCGGCTCGTAGGCTCCTTTTCCGTCCATCCAGCCATCTGTCGCAGAAAGTATTCCTGCGGAAAGACGCTCTTTTCCATTGACATAGCCTCCCTCTGCGGCAATAAAAACGCTTCCCTTGATCGAATCTCTCGTATCGTCGCAGAACATGGAAATGCCATCCATCAGCCTTCCGATATTCTGTTTATCCGACGGAAAATATCCCTCCTGCATTGCGCTTGCCGCTGCTTTCCACGGTTCACCGTAAACCAGAATCTCCTCGCCGCGCGGCATCCGGTTCAGAGCTGTGCGGATCGCATTCATGGTCTCCGTGTCATGCAGTGCCATCAGATCGAAGCGGAAACCGTCGATATGATATTCCTTCGCCCAGTAACAAACCGAGTGAACCATAAAGCGGCGGAACATCTCCCTTTCACTTGCCGTCTCGTTTCCACAGTCGGAGCCATTGGAAATCGTGCCATCCTCCCATTCACGGTAATAATAATAAGGAACTGTTTTCTGAAGCGGCGAATCGAGATTGTACGTATGATTGTATACCACATCCATAATCACACCGATGCCGGCCTTATGCAGCGCCTGAACCATTTCCTTCATTTCCCGGATACGTACCTCCCCGTGGAACGGATCGGTTGCATAGGATCCCTCCGGCACATTGTACTGCACCGGGTCATATCCCCAGTTGAACGCTTCCGCATCATCTTCCGGCACACTGCCAAAATCGAAAACAGGAAGCAGATGCACATGAGAAATGCCAAGCGATTTCAGGTAATCGAACCCCGTCGCATGAATCCCGTCGCCGTTCAGCGTCGTGCCTTCTTCCGTAAACGCCAGAAACTTTCCACGGTGTTTATCCGAAATACCGGAATGCGGATCACTCGAAAAATCTTTCACATGAAGCTCATACACACAACGATCCTCCGGCCGGATTTCCGGTCTTTCATCCTGCTCCCAGCCTGCCGGGTCCGTCTCTGCAAGATTCACCACCATGCTCCGCTCCGAATCAATACCGGAAGCCACGCCGTACGGATCTGTCGTATCAAAGACACCATCCGAGTGCAGGATATGATACGTATAATACGTTCCATACCAGGCTCCCTGCATTGCACAGCTCCAGACACCCTTTTCGCCGCGCGTCATCGCAATCGAGGCTATTTTTCGGTCCCCGCGCTCACGGCTGCTGCCGCAGGAAAACAGTTCCAGTGAAACCTCCATTACTGTCGGCGCCCAGAGCTTCCACTCTGTCACAAACTGCTCATCCTTTTTCGGCATCTGCCAGTTTTCATCACATTCCCTGCTCTTTCTCACCGAGACACCGAGGTCATCTCCTTCGTACGTAAAGTTTTCCACAAATTCTTCCGATTCAAAAAAGCTTTTCCACTCCGCCGGCGTTCTTTTCACCACCGCATTCATCTTCTTTCCCTCCATTTCTTTGTAAACCCGCAGAATCTCTCCGACACTCCACGCCTGCGCATAGCAGCCCTTCGACATCACCGGCGCCGCACCATCATAAATCTCCGCCAGATGAAACAGACATCCTTCCTGCATCCAGCTCGCAAGACGGTCCAGTCCGCGGCGCACTTCCTGTTTTCCCTCCTTCGGGAAATAGTTCAGCACCGCACGGAAATACGCCCCAAGCGGAAATCCCCAGACTGTCCCCTGATGATATGCCCTGTCACGCTCCGGCTGGCTTCCGCCGATCCATGGATGAAACGCCGGATCCTCCATCTCCAATGACCGCAGTCCTGCTGTCGTATACAGCTTTTCTTTGACCGCCTGTAAGATCCGCTGCCCCTGCTTCTGACTCACCATCTGAAACGGAAGCGCCAGCACAAAGACCTGATTGCATCGGAACTGCTTCTCTTCATACGTGCCGTTCAGCACATCCTTCAGATATCCTTCCTCTTCCATCCAGAACTTTTCGAGAAAACTCTTCTTCACCTGCCCCGCAAGCTTCCCATACACCGATCCATCCTTTCCGACAAACGGCGCCAGCTCTTCCAGAATCCTCAGACCATTATACCAGTACGCATTAATCTCCACCGGCTTCCCGTGACGCGGTGTCGGCAGCTCCTTGTCAATCCGCACATCCATCCACGTCACCTGTTCCAGACCGCCCCCGGCCATAATCAGCCCGTCACTGTCCATTTTAATATGGAAATCCGTTCCCTTCTGATACCAGAACACAATATCCTCCATCACCGGAAACGCCTCGCACACAAACTCCAGATCTCCTGTTTCAAGGTAATACTCATACACCACATCCAAAAACAAAAGGGCCGCATCCACCGTATTATACATCGGAAGCGCATCCCCCTCCGGAAACAGGTTCGGCATCAGTCCTTCTTTTGTATATGCCATAAAAGTCCGAAGAATGCTCTTACACTCCTCATACTCCCCAATTGCCAGCGTGCACCCCGGCAGCGAAATCATCGTATCCCGCCCCCAGTCCGCAAAATAAGGAAAACCAGCCATAATACTCTTCCCACCTGTCGATGCCCGTTCCGTAATATACTGACTCGCACTCACCGCCAGCCGCTTTCCCACCGGATCAGAAATCCCGGACTTTTCCGCAATCGCCTCCTGCCGCTTCTCTTCCCCTTCTATCCACAGCGCAATCCTTTCCTCATCCCACTTATCCACATCATCCGCGAGACTATACACAACAAAAAAGACCTGCTCCCTGCCGTCTCCCGTCATCTCAAACCGAATCCGGTGATTCACGACAGCACTTCCGATGCCATCTCTTCCATCCCGCGCATCCTGCTCAAAAAACAAATCCCTCCAGATCCTCTCCTTCTCCATCTGAAGCTCCCCATTCGTTCCATAAGAAAGAATCACACCATTACTCGCAATGCACTTCCGGTCCACCGCAAAATTCTGCCCCTCCTGCAGCTGCTCTCCCTTCGCCGCAAACCGCATCACCGGCCGAACCGAAAAACTCCCCTTCTTCCCACTTCTCACCCGATACCGGACAAGAACCGTATTCTCCCCCTGAACCATCCCAATCGTCTTCTCAATTTCAATCCCCTTCACCCGGTAAAACCATACCGGCAGACTCCCCATCTCAAATCCTTCCAGAAACCGAAACCCCTCCACATTCTGCGTCCGATTCACAAACTCCTGTGAAAACAGCTCCGTTTCCTCTCCATCCACCTCCAACGTCTCCCAGACATTCGAAATCAGATGCTCCCGCACCGTAGGCGCCTTCAATGCTCCCATTAACAGCGCCTGATCATTCCTCGCCGCATTCCCCATCACCGTCAGCGAACAATAACCTCCCAGTCCGTTTGTCAGCAAAAAACACTTCTTTTCTCCACTCCGGAAATCCATCCACTCCGAAGCATTCAGTCGAATCCTATCCATACCCAAAAACCTCCAAATTTCACACAATATCTTCCCGAAACTTTTCTGTTTTCATAAAATCAAGCACAAAAAACTCCGAAAATATTTTTTTTCATTCTATCTCCAAACTTTGCACCAGTCAACAAACTCACGCCGATTCGCCCTCCAGGCGAATCCAGCCCCTCTCCCCGTCCTCCAACACACTCTCCCCTTCCACACACAACAATCTCACGCCGATCTGCCCTCCGGGCAGATCCAGACCACTCCTCCCGTCCTCCAACCCCAGGATCTGGCTCCGGCGTCGTGGCACCTGCCGCGCAGACAGGCGCATTGGCATCGGCGGCATGCGGATGATGCACACGTGGGAGGCGGTGGATTGAGGATGACGGACGGCCATCCAGGCCGGAAGTCAAGAGGCTCTGAGACGGGAAATCATCAGATTTCCTGTCGAATAGCCTCGGTTCCTCAATCCACCGCCTCCCACACGTCATCATCCGCCCGCCGATGCCACCGCGCCCGTCTGTGCGGCAGGTGCCACGGCGCCGGAGCCAGATCCGTCCCTCCCCCCCACACACAAATAGAGCAGCCGACCCCTCATCGGCTGCTCCACAAATCATCCTTTGACGGCTCCTGAAAGCCCATCTGTATAATATCTCTGCATTACAACAAACAAAATCGCAATCGGCACCGAAATGCAAACCGCTCCCGCCGCAAAGCAAGTATACCAGCTGTCGATATACTCCTTCTCCAGCATCTTCCACAGACCCAGTGCAACCGTATAATACTTCGCATTCGCCCTGCAGATAACCTTTGCGAAAATAAAGTCCAGCCACGGTCCCAGAAATGCACTCAAAGTCGTGTACACAATAATCGGCTTACTCAGTGGAATTGTCACCTTCGTAAATACCTGGAATCTCGTTGCTCCATCCAGATAAGCCGCCTCATCCAGTGCCTTCGGAACCGTATCAAAAAATCCCTTTGCAAGCAGGAATCCCGCTCCGGAACCGCCCGAGTACACCAGAATCAATGCCACACGGATCATCGATCCCTCCGAAAGGCCAACTGCCTTTAAAATATAGTAGACAGCAACCATCGACATAAATGCCGGGAACAGACCTAAGATCATCGCGATGTTCATGTAAGTCTTACGGATTTTAAACCGCATTCTCGACATGCAGTAAGAAACCGAAAGCACAAATATTGTAGAAATCAGACAACTGAACACCGCAATGATAAATGTGTTCTTAAACATCTGCGGAAAGTCTAACACCTGCGTATCTGTAAACAGACGCACATAGTTATGAAGCGTATATCCCTTTGGGAAAAAGCTGGTAACATAAGATCCCTTCTGTGTACTGAAGCTTAAGAGTGCAATCCACAGAACCGGAATCACCCACACAATCGCAAGCAGTGCCAGAACCACATGTACAATCACATCGGAAATCATTCCACGCGCTTTCATGGAGTGTGTTTTTTTCTCTTTGTTATTCATTATTGGAATCCCTCCTCGTTCTTGTAAGAACCAGTATTCCGGTACGTGATCAGTGAAACCACAGCCAGAATGACAAAGGTAAGAATACCGACAACCGCACCAACGTTAAAGTACTGTAAGTCAACCGTCAGCTTGTACAGCCAGGTAACCAGAAGGTCCGTCTTTCCGGCGGTTGCTCCGACCGGAACCGGTGCTCCTGCAGTCAGCAGATAGATAACGTTGAAGTTGTTGATATTACCCGTAAACGTCGTAATCAGATACGGAGTCGTGACAAACAGCATGTACGGCAGCGTAATTTTAAAGAAAATCGTCACAGGGCCTGCGCCGTCCACACGGGCTGCCTCGTAAAGCTCACCCGGAATGTTCTGTAAGATACCGGTAACCTGCATCATGGTAAACGGAATACCAACCCAGAGGTTGATAATAACAACCGTCGCTCTCGCCCAGGTCGCATTTGTCAGGAACGGAAGCGGACTGCTGATCAGCCCGGCCTGAATCAAAAGATTGTTGACCAGGCCGTTGTCCTTTAACATCGTACGCATCAGAAGAAGAGAAACGAACTGCGGAATTGCAGCGGAGAGCATAAAGCAGAATCTCCAGAATCCCTTGATGCGGGTCGTTTTACGGTTGATGACAATCGCAAGAATCATACCAAAAATATAGTTCAGGAAGGTAGCGAGCACAGCCCAGATCAGTGTCCATCCAAGAACAGACCAGAATGTCTTGCCGATCGAGTTGCCCATGCCAAGAACCGTACTGAAATTTTTCAGTCCAACCCAGTGAAAAATCGTCAGATGGTCGCCGACTTTACTGTAGCTGGTGAAAGCCATACAGATCATAAAGACCAGTGGAAGGATTGTGAAAATCACAATACCGAGAATCGGAAGTGTCAGCAGGGTCCAGTGCAGTCTTTTGTCAACGAGTGCTTCCAGATCCTCTTTGATGGTGTTGATATGTTTCCCTTCCTTTGCGCGACACTCTACCTCATAAGCACTCTTCATATTGACACGCCAGATCATAAAGAAGAGAACCGTAATAAAAATCGTTGCTACTCCGTAGAGCAGGAACAGAATTGTCATATCGCCGCCGGTATATTCATAAATACCCTTGGCCTCGTTCCACACCTCTTCCTGCGCACGGCCGCCCAGGGTGATGAGATGATAGAGATTGTTGATACCGCCTTCGATCATAAACAGGAGATACGCAATTTCTACTGCCAGAAATAAAATACCCTTTACGATCTGTTTGTGAGCCAGATTTCCCAGTCCCATGACAAACATGGAAAGTTTCGTGACCGCATCGCCCTTTGTGATGGCTTTTGTCACCGGATAGGGAGTCTCAAACTCTTTGGCGCGTTTTTTCAATGATGCCATAATCTATCCTTTCCGAAAGACAGGCATTGTCAATCCTGGTGTCTGACAATGCCTGTGGTTTCAATCCTGTTGATTTCCGAACACTTCAGTGCCTGTCTTGCTTACTCGACTGCAGAAGTATTCATGCTTGTGTTCAGTTTCTCTGTCATTTCTGCAGCGTTATCATGGGTAACTTCACCGTTGACCAGAGATTTACCAAAATTCTCTGCCGGAGTCCAGTAGTTGCTCATATTCTTAACGAACGGCTGGATGATAGAAGTATTGTTGAAGGTATCGTTCTGAGCAGTTACCAGTGCATCGTCTGTGATCTGGGAAAGCAGCTCTTCGTTACACGGAACTACGTTTCTCATTTCATAGTGTGCTTTCTGAGCATCTGCGCTTCCGAGATATCTTGCAAGAGCAACTGCAACCTGCGGATATTCACAGTTCGGATTCACACCGATTGCTTTAGAGCCGGAGAAGGATTTCATCTGTTTCTCCTCGCCGTTGATGGTGATGGTCGGAAGCTGTACAACACCGTAATTATCACCGAGTGCCTCTTTAACTGCGGATGCATCCCAGGAACCGGAGAACATTGCTTTTACAGAACCGTCACGCAGACCGGAAAGACCGGATCCGTCTGCATCAGATACGAAGTTCGGATTGTTTACCAGGTCAACCAGGTAATCGGTTACTGCTTTTGCTTTGTCGCCTTCGAAGTCAACGCCTGCTGCCTCGTCTGTTCCGTCCTCACCGAACAGCGTACAGCCGTTTGCTACGTAGAAGGAAGCAATGTACCAGGAGTTTGTAATCGGGAAGGAAATCTTGTCTTTTGCAATCATGGTATCCAGGTTTTTCACTTCATCCTCTGTGAATGCGGATTTATCATAATACATAAACCAGGTGTTTGTGGTGAATGGTACACCGTAGATATCGCCGTCAACGGATACAGAATCCACAATTGCCTGAGAGTTGTTCTTTTTTACATCCTCTGCTGTCTGTCCGCCGAGTTTGGAAATTCCGTTTGCAGCGATCAGGGATGTCAGGTTGTCGTTTGCAAACATGTAAACATCTGCTGCACCTTCCACGTCCTGTGTTACGGTATCTTTTGCATCGCTCTCTGCGCATACGCCGTAATCGAAGGTGATGTGCCAGGATGGATGCTCCTCTGCAAACTGATTGCACATGGTCTGCAGCCACTCACCGCTGTCGCTTGCCTGATCCTCTGACGGAGACCATACGGTAAGAGTTGTGGTAATTTCCTCTTCCTCTGCTGCGCCGGAAGCAGATGTGCTTGTGCTTCCTGCCTCAGATGTGCTCTTGGAATCGTTTCCGGAAGCGGCATTCGAAGAACCGCTGTCGCTGTTTCCGCATCCTGCCAGCATGCCAACTGCAAGTGCTGCGGTCATCATAATAGATACTACTTTCTTTTTCATATTGAAAATCCTCCTTGTATGATTTTTCTTTCTGGAACGTCTGCTGTCATATCGCATTTGCTGCTTGGTATCTCTCGTTCTTGTTGATTTTATTATAGCATTCGGCGGATTTTCCTGAAATATCAAGAATCTATGATCTATGTTGGATTTCTACGTTACATTTCTACACCAGTGCATATCCGAAAACTCATTTCCGCAAGCCGCAGGATTCTTTTCCGCAACCCAAAAAGAGACAGCGCACCGTTTTCCCGGTGCGTCCTGCCTCTTCTTCTGTTTTTTATTCTGCTTTTTCTTCTGTCTTCTGTTCTTCCTGTGAATTCAGGCTTTTCCTTTCCTGAATCATCTCCTGAATGATCTCATTTCCGCCTTCCTCCTGCCACTCTTTTACAAATTCGTTAAAAGCAGAAAGCTCAGACTCACCCCGGATAATTTTTAAAAAGGTCTCCGACTCCAGTTCTTTTAAGGTGTAACGATATGCTTCTGTGGTCTTCGTCCGGGTCGGATAAATCGTATTCACTCTTTGAATCTTTTCGTCGCTCAAAAGCGAGCAGGCTTTGATACGGGATAAATACGCGCTCCACTCCTCCGCACTCGCTGTTTTCGGGTTCTCCAGATAGGCGCGGCATACCTTTTCGAACGATCTTTCCAGAATCTCCAGCTCATCCTCCGATTTTTCCCCGTTCAGTGCCGCCTGCAGATTTTCGTAACAGATCGTCAGTGCCTGATTATAGTCGAGATTGATTGCTAAGGGGCGTGCCGTCGGATCGATATTTCCCGTATAATATTGCTGAAATTCTCCCCTTGGATCATCGTAGGAATAACGCATATAATCAAACATCACCGACAGAATCTTCGGCACAATCTCCGGATATTCATACCCTTTTCGCACTACCACATAATTTCCGGTCAGCTTTTCGTTGCAGTACCGCACACTTCCATCCTTCCCGGTCCGAATCAGAAACGGCTGCCAGTCGGCCTCCGGATCCGTCTCATGACAGCGCCAGAGCGGATTGTTCGGTGCCCACCACGGTGCGAAGAAAATGCCGCAGCGTCCCTGGGCAATGAGATCGGCAATGTCATCCTGTGTGCGGATCAAAAAGTCCCGGTCAAGGACGCCCTCCTGGTACCAGTCGGCCAGCATGCCAAGTGCGTCTTTTACATTGGGCTGAACGGAACCATAAACCGGCATTCCTTCCGCATCCGTCAGCCATCTTCCCGGATATGCACCAAATGAGGCAAAAATAAGATTCATGCCGTATTCCGAAGAAATGCCCGTGCCGCCGTACAGAGTTGTGCTGACTGCAAGGCCGATGTTACTCATCTCCTGGTTTGCCGGATTCTCCTCTGCAAACGTCAACGCAATATGTTTCACATCATCGATCGTTTCCGGTACGGAAAGTCCCAGTTTTTCCATCCAGTCCTTCCGCACCCAGAGAAGATTCGGACCGTCCGAAATGTTGGTTTCCGGGAATGCCATCAGCTTTCCGTCAAAGGTACAGCCCTGCAGAATCTCCTCACCGTAGCTTGCATAAATATCCTTGATACGGTCGCTGGCACAATTTGCATAAACCTCTGTAAGATCGGCAAGCTGATCGTTTTTCTGCATGGCATTCATCGTTTTCTGATCCACAACCATGATATCGGCAATGTTTCCTGTTGCAATCATGGTAGAAATGCCAACGTTATAGGTATCACCGTAGTTTTCATAAACATCCTCGTTCTGTACATTAATGATTTCGCGGATCAGGCGTGTATAGGCATTGTCCTCATAGGTTTCTCCCTCCGGGAGATTGGAATTATTCACACCCGTCATTTTTGCCAGCGTGTACGTGATGGTTTCCGGGTAACGTCCGTACGGCGTTGTTTTCGCTTCCGTAAGAGCCGCAGCCTCATTTCCGGCAGCATCGGAAACAGAATCATTCCCTGCTGCGCCACTTTCTCCGCAGCCACCCAGAATCGTTCCCGCTGCCAGCAATACAGCGAGGCCTGCCGCAATTTTTTTTTGCATCATGCCTGTACCTCCCTTTCCACACCCGGAATCCGTACCGTCACTTTCGTTCCCTTTCCCGGCTCACTCTCAATCGAAAGACCATACGCTTCTCCGTATTCGAGCTGAATCCTGGAATTGACATTCCGCACACCGTAGCCGCTGCTCTTCTCCGTCAGAATGGTCTGTGCTTTTTCCTGTTCCATGCCAACGCCATTATCCGCCACGGAAAGCACCACACAGTCTCCGTCACGCCGTCCGCTGATTGTGATCACGCCTGGCTCACTGCCGCGCCGCCGGTCAATTCCATGTGCAATCGCATTTTCGGCAAGCGGCTGCAGAATCAGGTTCAATGTACGGTAATCCAGAATATCCTCCGCCACATCCATTTTGACCGTAAAACTGTAGTCGTGAAACATTTCCTGAATCTGCAGATACGAACGCACATTGTCGATCTCCTCGCGGATGGACATCGTATTTTTGCCTTTGTTCAGAGAAGTCCGGTAGTACCGCGAAAGCGCCAGCGTAGCCTTGCTGATATCATCCGAACCGATTTCCAATGCTTTCCAGTTGATCAGCGACAACGAATTATACAGAAAATGCGGGTTAATCTGCGCACGGAGCGCCGTCATTTCATACTGCTTCTGGCGGATGCGGCTCTCATAGACTTCCTGAATCAGCTGACGGATACGCGACAGCATCTGATTAAAGCCACGCGTCAGATCACCGATTTCATCTCTTTCCGTAGAAACCATTTCCACTTCCAGGTTTCCTTCCTCTACCTCGGCCATCGTCTTTTTCAGCTTTTCAAGGCGGTGCGCCATATTTCCGGAGAATCTCATAATCACGACCGCAGAGAAAAGGACGCAGCCCGCCCACATCAGAAGAACTATCAGAAGAATCGGCTGCATCGGACTGATGATGCCTTTTTTCGGCAGATAGCACGCGGCATGCCATCCATTCTGCTCAATCTCCTTTTCCAGGAGAATGTAGTTCGCTGTATTCTGCTTCTCTTTTTTTTGTATCTTCTGAAAGTCTGAAAATTCCATCTGGTATTTCGCATTCCTGGTCATCTTCTGATTTTCATACAGCACTTCTTTGTCCTCATTGTAGACGAAAACACCGTAATCCTCATTGACTGCAAGCTCCATGGAGCCAAAAATCTTACTGTAGTCCATGGAAATGTATAAAAAACCGCCTTTTCCGTCATCAATCAGCGGCATAGACCGCACCATCGTCACCGTTCCCTGATCCATATCGGCATACCAGTGAACGTCATTGTCCGCCGGTGCTGTCCATTCATCATTTTCAATTTCCTGCGCCGGACGCAGATACGTGCCGTGCGGAATGACGAAATCACGCACATAGACCGTAGATTGTCGGATTTCCGGGTAAAAATAACTTAAGGAATCCATCATCGGATCAAACTCTTTCACCATGCGCTCGTATGCTTCGAAGCTGTTTTTGTCTTCTGCCTTTATAATCTGAACAATCGTCTGGTCGAATGCCAGATAGTCCGACATACTCTGGTGCAGCGCAAGCTCCGTATTCACATCGTCCACTGCCTGCTCAAAGGTGGTCTGCAGATTTTTGATCTCACGCTCGACAAGTACACGGCGCATCTGGGTGTAAAACAGTGTGAACATCAGGCACATTGGGAAAAGTCCTGTGAGAACGTAAGCCACGATAAGTTTCCGGTGTACCTTCATATCTGAAAATGCTTTTTTTATTCTGCCGGCAAATGATGTCATCTTACTCCCCCTGATCCCGGTATTTCTGCGGGCTGATTCCAAAATATTCGCGGAAGCTCTGACAGAAATAGGACACATTCACAAAACCGCATTTTTCGCAGATTATACCGATTTTCTCATTCGTATTTTCAAGCATCTCCCGCGCACGCTCCATGCGGAAACCTTTTAAGTAGCGGCTCAGGTTTTCTCCTGTATTTTTCTTGAAAATGCTGCTCAGATAATTCGGTGTCATGCCAACCTCGCGCGCAAGCTGGTCAACACCCATGCCACTGTCAGAATAGTTCTCACAGATATACTGTTTAATCTGCTCGACTTCTCTGCGTTTCGCAACACCGCCGTCTGCGCGGAAGACCGTTTCGAGCCGGTCAATACCCATACGGACCGCTTGAATCACACCGGTCATGTTGCTGCTGTGATACAGGGCGTCGATCTCACGGTCCAGCTCCCGCTCATCTTTTCTCTCGAGATTGTCGTAAATCTCTTTCAATAAGTTGGAAAACATAAATTTGATGTAAATCTGAGAAAAAATCGTCTGGTGCTCATACTTTTCGCAGAACTGGTCAAAGTGTTCACGCAGGCTCTCCAGATCCTTCATGCGAATGTCCTGCTGGATCTGGCGGATCAGGATTTCAGCATCAATCTGCACCAGCACCTCGGACTGCTCCTCCTGAAAAGGAAGAAAAACATGGTTTCCCGTGTGATAAAAGCGCCGCTCCATGAGCTGCTCCGTCTGTGCAAATGCATCGTAAAGCTCACCGTCCGGCGTGATCTCGCCCGACACGGCCAGAAAGCATTCCTGGTCCCACATTTCACGAATATAATGGTACAGCTTCCGTCCGAACGCTTCCCAGCCGCCATCCGGCTCCTCGCTAAAAAACAGGATGGACTGCTGTGGGTTCAGGTTCAGATAGTGAAACGGCATCTGCAAATCGCTCTGCATCTTTTCAATCTGTTCGCTGTTTACCTGTTCAAAATAGTTGTTGGCACACTCCAGCAGTACCATACGGCAAAAATCCCGGACAAAGCTCATATCGAGAAGCGTCTGTGTTTTCTCCTGCATTGCGCTGCGGCTCTGACCATTGACCATCAGATACAGCAGATGCTCCCGCAGAAACTCCATACTTTCGTCCTTCCGTTTTTCCTCACGCTCACTCTTTGCAAGCTTTTCCGTGATTTCACCAACCACCTTTTCAAATTCTTCCGGGTTGACCGGTTTTAAAATATAGGCGGAAACACCGTAGGAAATTGCCTTTTTTGCGTAGGAAAACTCATCATACCCGCTGAAAATCACCGTTTCCGTCCCCGGATACGCCTCATGAATCCGGGAAAGAAGCTCAATTCCATCCATGAACGGCATATTGATGTCGGTCAGCAGTACGTCAATTTTCTCTTTTTCAAACACCTCCAGCGCTTCCTCTCCATTGGAGGCCTCCAGAATATTCTCCCGGATATTCATCCGCGAAAGCAGCATCCGAATGCCCTTTCGCTCTATCATTTCATCATCTACAATCAGATATGTGTACATGCATCGATCCTCTTTCTAAGCAGCCTGCCTAAAGCGGCGCATACTGGTTTTATTATACCATTCCCGCGGCAGAATTGCATAGCATTTACCGCTCAAAACCGTTACCGGAAACGCAAAACCAGAGCCGGTGAAAACATTCTCATCCGACTCTGGTTTTTCTATTACATGATTTCAGGACACCACTCATCCTGTCCCGAATCAGGCCTTCGTCCTCTCCCTTTTACTTCTGATATTCCTCAATTCTGCAAACATGTTCTTTTGTCTTTTTATTATAATTAATTCCTACCAGAAGCAAGTTTCCCTGATATTCTTCCAGACTTCTGCAATATTCTTTGTCCTTAATCTGCGCAAGCGCACCCTCTGCTGTTTTGTCCCATTTCAGTTCTACAACCAGCGCCGGTTTGTCCTGGTATCTTTTTCTTGGTACGAAAACAAGATCCGCAAACCCTTTTCCCCCAGGCAGTTCACGGTAAACCGTGTAAAAATTCCGTGCTGCATACAGCGCCAGTGAAATCGTATAGCTCAACGCATTTTCATCATTGTACTGAAGCTGTGACGTTTCAAAATGTGCCAGCCGAATTCCCTCTGCTACCTGTGTTTCCTGTTTTTCCCACACAGCCTGCAGAAGATCTGCGGAATTTTTCAGTGCCTTTGAAATATCTCCCCATTGGGAAACGGTTACCGCACTGGCATATTCTGACTGTACCTCGGCATTCGGAATAAAAACATATTTATTCTGTTCCTCATAACCAAGATATCCAAGATGAATCAGCAGTGTCAGCACATCATCCTCTGTCCGGAAAGTTGTCATATCATTCGTAAAACTGCCCGTGTTCACCGGAATCTTTTTCCCTGCCATCATCTGCAGTACGTCATCCCGCAGGCCGTCAAAATTCAGATCAATATACCACTGTAGTGCTTCAAATGTTTCTGTCTGATTCCAGTAATTGCCGATTTTCCGGAATCGCATGGCATTGACAACCGAACGCGGGCTGTAAACCGAACTTTCTCCCGGGAACGAATAGCCGTCATACCAGTTTTTAATTTCTGCCAGATCCATCTGATACCGGCCGCAGAGTTCTTCTACTTCCTGCTCCGTAAATCCTACATATTCTGCGAGCGGCCCTGGATCAAGCATTGTAAATTCATCAAACATATTCAGTGCAGAATGGGTTCCATATTTTTTGATCGGCAGAATACCCGTCAGATAGGCAAGTGCTACGTAAACCTTATCTTTCAGAAAATCCCGCAGGAAATCAAGATACTCTTCCTGTGCTTTTTTATCCTGCTGATATTCCCGGAAAACACAGTCCCATTCATCAATGATAATGACAAACGACTGTTTTGTTGCCGCATAAATATCCTGCAGCGATTCTACCAGATCCGTATCGTCAAAGTAGTCCACGTCCGGATAACTGTTTTTCAGTTCCCGCAGCAGCATTCTTCGAACACGGTCAATCACCTGGCCAATTTCCTTGCTCCGGCTCAGAAATTCCTGCATATTCAAAAAAATCGTAGGATATTGATTTAAGTGCTGTCCAAATACAGCATTTTGAGAAATTTTCAATCCAGAAAAAAGTTCTCTGGAATCGCATTCCTTCCCATAATAAGCCGTCAGCATATCCGCCGTCATAGATTTTCCAAAGCGCCGCGGACGGCTGACACAGACATATCTCTGCACAGTATTAATCACCTGATTGGTATACTCGATCAGCCCTGTTTTATCCACATAAATTTCGGACTGAACCGCTTTTGCAAATTTTTCATTTCCCGGATTCAGATAAACTCCCATATTCCACCTGCGCCTTTCTCTTTCTACCTCTATCATACGATATTCTTGCCTTAAGTTCAATTTAGCATAAGTTGAAAAATGCCAGAATGTTTTTAACTGAGGCAAAACATTCTGGCTGTTTTTTCTGGGATTGCTATGAGTCAATTAATTAATGAATAAAGAACGCGTCCTCTTCCTCGTCTTCCACAACCGGTGTCATCGGGTTATACTCGGTTTCCACCAATTTTTTCACCAGCTCGTGATCGAAGTTGCGGCGGATTTCACAGGTTCTGTCGAAAATCATGGTTGCTTCATCCCCTGGGGTGCATGCCGGCCAGTTCGGGAGGGATGGGGTTTCCGGACTTCCGTAGCGGGCAAAGTTGATCCAGGCGGTGGCCATACGCTCCTGCAGACGGTCTGTTTCGCCCGGGACATTGCATACGGCGATGCGGTCGATGTTATGGAATACGAACGGAATCTCGGCACAATGCCATGCGGCTTTTCCGCCATCGATCGGGAATTCATAGGTAAACTGATAGGAATAAGTCGGCGCTTCTGTAAACTCCGATTTCTGACGAATGAATTCGATCGTGTCCGGACGGAAGAACGTATCCACAGACCACAGATCCACAATTGTTTTGTCCGGATATGCTTTTTCAAAAAGAGAAATCAGCTCCGGCGTTGCATCACCATATTTTCTCGTCAGGAACGCAATCTGTTCCTCACGGTTCATCTCATGTTTTCCCGGCACAACCGGTCCAAAATCAAACTCACCGATGTTGGTTCCTGCCAGCACAGGAATCGTTTTAGCGTGATCCGTAAATCCGCACTTGATCGGATTTCCGCGGAACCAGCCATTCTCCATCGGTCCCTGTCCGATATAGCAGCCTTTCGCAGCAACCTCTGCCTCAACTTTATTGTACGCATTTGACAGCTCATAATACGGGATCGTCTCAAGCTTCTCCACCTCGGACTCGTCCAGATTCAGTTCTTTTAACAGAGCCTTCACAATCGCGGTGCCGTCTCCGTCCTCTTTCTGATAAACCTTTGCCTCATAAACACCGCTCTCGATGATACCCTTCTGGAACAGGCCGTCTGCTGCCGGCGTATTCATCAGCGTTGCCACCTTCATACCGCCGCCGGACTGACCGAAAATCGTAACATTCTCCGGGTCTCCGCCGAATGCCGCGATATTGTCATGTACCCACTGCAATGCAGCTACCATATCTGCGTTTCCTGCATTCGCAGAATTTTTGTATTTTTCGCCAAACGGCGAAAGATCGAGATAACCGAGGATATTCAGCCGATGGTTCACGGAAACAACAACGACATCACCGAACTCGCTTAAGTGATCCCCCTCATATGCCACATGCTCAATCGCAGAACCGGCGCTGAAGCCGCCGCCGTGGAGCCATACCATGACCGGCTTTTTCGCACCCGGATCAAGACTCTGTGTCCAGACATTCAGGTTCTGGCAATGCTCGTCCTGCGGCCAGTAGCGATGCGGTACCAGCACCTCCATGTTCGGCTCATCCTGCTTTAAAAGCGGGCATACATAGCCGTATGCCAGTGCATTTTTGATTCCTTTCCACGGTTTCACCGGCTGCGGCATCTGGAAACGATCCGCCTCGGCGTAATGGATTCCATGAAAGGCATACGTCGTGTTCAGTCGGAAACCGCGTACCTTTCCTGCTTTTGTCTCTACTACCGGATCTGTTTTACTGCATACAAAATAATCTCCCATATTTCAGTTACCTTCTTTCTATCCTGTTCTGTGACGCGCAGTTTCCAAAAAACCACCGCAAAATCCCCCTGATCTTTCCGTTTTTGCACCGGTCTTTGAAGCATCTGTTGTTTTTGCATTTACGCATCTGCTCCTTATTATACCAGACAATTTTTTCAGAAACAATTCTTTTCACTTTTATTTTCGGCTGTTTATATCAATAAAGTCCGAAAATCGCGTCAAAAACTGATATTTCCATCACAACTTCAAAGTGCTACAATAAAAAAGAAGGTAAAATCAACGTAAAAAAGGGGACTACTATGACGAAAACAGTACAAAAGAGCAAAGCCCGCGATATGACCCAGGGCTCTATCTGGAAACAGCTTCTTCTCTTCTCGCTTCCGCTGATGGCCGGAAATCTCTTCCAGCAGCTTTACAACACCGTTGACAGCATCGTTGTCGGCAACTTTGTCGGCAAGGAAGCACTCGCCGCCGTCGGCTCCGTCGGTCCGATCATCAATTCTCTGATCGGCTTTTTCATGGGACTTTCCACCGGTGCCGGTGTCATTATCTCTCAGTATTATGGCGCAAAGGCGGATGAAAAGGTCAGCCGCACCGTCAGCACGACACTGGTGATGACATTTTTTCTCTCTATTGTCTTTACTATTCTCGGCATCTTCATTACACCGTACATGCTCCGCATGATGAGTACGCCGAACGACGTCATCCGTGAGTCGGCAACGTATCTTAAAATTTACTTTGGCGGTGTTGCCGGTCTGATGTTCTACAACATGGGCTCCGGCGTTCTCCGCGCTGTCGGCGATTCCCGTCATCCGCTGTATTTCCTGATTTTTTCCGCTGTTGTCAATACCGTGCTCGATCTTTTGTTTGTCGTTTCCTTCGGCATGGGAATCGAGGGTGTGGCGCTTGCAACCGTTATTGCACAGTGCCTTTCGGCGGTTCTGACGCTGTATGTGCTGACCACAACAGACGGCCCATACCGCATCTGTTGGAAAAAGCTCTGCATGGACTGGTCTTTGCTGTACCGCATCGTCTGCGTCGGACTGCCGGCAGCGATCCAGCAGATGGTGACTTCCGTTTCCAACGTTTTCGTGCAGTCCTATATCAATGTATTCGGCTCGGATGTTATGGCAGGCTGGAGTGCCTGCATGAAAATCGACCAGTTTATGATGCTGCCGATGATGAGTGTTGGTCTTGCTTCGACCACCTTCACCGGACAGAACGTCGGTGCCAGCTACATTGACCGTGCAAAGAAGGGTGCTACAACCGCATTCCTGCTTGCTGAGCTTGTAACCATTGTGATGATGATTCCTCTGCTGATTTTCGCTCCGCAAATGGTCTATCTGTTTAACCAGGAGGCAGCTGTGATTCGTTACGGAACCCTGTTCCTGTATCTCCTCTCCCCGTTCTACATTCTCTGCTGCGTCAACCAGGTTTATTCTAACGTCCTGCGTGGCGCAGGAGACACCAGAACACCAATGATCGTAATGCTCGGAAGCTTCGTCGTGTTCCGCCAGATTTACCTGTTTGTGATGTCTCATATATTTGATTCCATCATTCCGATTGCACTTGGTTATCCGGCGGGATGGCTGGTATGCAGTGTTCTGATTTATGCCTGCTATCGGAAATTCCGATGGGATAAAGGAATGCGGAAAAACTGAAGGATTCCTTTCCGGACATAAGCAAAAGGGGCTGTCGCACTAAGAAAATGAACGTAGTGCGACAGCCCCTTTTTTCGCATTATTTTTTCAGGAGTGCTGCTGAATGCTCTTTAATCAGAACAACTCTGCAATCGCCGCGATCTTCTCACAGTTTTCCGGCAGCGGACCATTGATTTTCGGTGACTGGCGCGTTGCCACGTAACAGCTTGCGATTCCGGCAGAGGCTGCACCGTGGCAGTCAGCGATGTCGTCATTTCCTGTCATCAGGCATTCTGCCGGATCGAGGTGATACTGCTTCAGCAGCATCTCATAAAACGCCGGATCCGGCTTTTTCACACCGGCATCCGATGAGAGCAGGATTCCGTCAAAGTATTTCGTAAGGCCGAGCAGGGAAATTTCCGGCGCGGTGAAAAGCGCCTGTGCGTTGGACAGCAGAAAAACCTTCTTTCCTGCGTCTTTTAAACGCTGCAGCATTTCCGGCACGCCGGGGAACAGTTTCAGTTCTTCTATCGAAATCGCACGGAACATTTTCGCCAGATCTGCAATTTCTTTTTCCGTTACCGAAACAGCTTGATCCTCAAACAGCTGCCGGAACACATCCGCAATGTCGATTTCCGGTACATGGCTGCCGCGGCATTCCATTTTAAGCGCAGCTTCCTGCTCTTTGATTTTTGTCTCATACGCCATCCGGAGTTCTTTCGGCTCATAGGCGGCCCCTTTCATGCCGAAGAACAGGCTCATTTTTTTCCAGAGATACGCTTTCTTTTCATTCGTATGTATATCTACCAGAGTTCCATATAAATCAAAAATATAATTCTGATACATCCTTCATCATCCTTTCTTACGGAAAGTTTTCCACACGACACGTATTCTACCAGACTTTTCTCCACAATTCCATGTCTTTTTTCCAGACTTCCTATCTTTTTTCTCCACCCGGGCTTTCCATCAGACCAGATCGTTGAAACCTGTTTTGTCTTGCTTTCTGTAAGAAAGAATCCTGCCAGGAGGGCTTTTTACTTTATCGGAAAATTCAACGAAGTTTCTGGTAACGCAAAAAATTCCCCTGTACAGATTTTGTCCGCAACAGGGGAATTCATTACATCTCACAGTTTCCTGCGAATTGTAATCTTTGATTTACTTTCTCGCATCCAGCATTTCTTTCACCAGACGAATATACTCCGGTGTCGTTCCGCAGCAGCCGCCGACAATGCCTGCACCCGCGTCTACCAGAATGTTCATATATTTTGCAAACGTCGGCGCATCCATGCTGTAGATTGCCTCACCGGTCGGCGTGATTTTCGGCAGGCCGGCATTCGGTTTTACGATAACCGGTACTCTTGCCACTTTTTTCATGGAATTTACGACTGCCTCAAGCTGATCCGGTCCGACCGAGCAGTTCAGTCCTACGGCGGATGCTCCCATTTCCTGCAGTGTCTCAACTGCTTCCACAGCGTTTCCGCCGAACAGGGCAGAACCGTCTGCTTCCAGCGTCAGAGAACACATAATCGGCAGATCGCAGACAGAAAGTGCAGCATCCATAAAGACACACGTTTCGTCTACGCTCAGCATCGTCTCCGCTACCAGAAGATCAACGCCCGCATTTGCTACCGCTGTTACCTGCTCTGTGTAGGATTCCAGCAGCTCTTCATAAGAGAGATCGCCTTTTGGCTGCAGCATTTTTCCCGGTGTGGAAAAATCTCCCGCGATCAGCGCACCCGTTCCGGCAAGCGCTTTTTTCGAGATATCCACCAGGCGTGCGTTCAGCTCCTCCACCTCGTTTTCTCTTCCATAATCCGCTAATTTCAATCTGTTTGCACCAAAGGTCGGCGCATAGACAATCTGGCTTCCCGCCTCCACGTAAGCCTTCTGTAAATTTGCCAGAATATCAGGGTGCTCCAGAACCCAAAGCTCTGTACTGACTCCTTTTGGCATTCCCGCTTTTGTCAGATTTGATCCGGTTGCGCCATCCAATAAAATGACACCTGCTCCGGCAAGCTGTTCAAATTCTTCTCTTGTCATTTTCTTTTCTCCATTCTGCCCGAGTTACCTGCAGCAC
Organism: Blautia sp. AF32-4BH; assembly: GCF_003460565.1. NCBI lineage: Bacteria > Bacillati > Bacillota > Clostridia > Lachnospirales > Lachnospiraceae > Blautia > Blautia sp. AF32-4BH. Next base: position 41,316 of record NZ_QTVL01000017.1, read on the forward strand.
ATGTCCGCGTATACTGACAAATCCCGGCTGTTTTTTCTGAACCTGCCGCGCTTTTCGCGTCAAATTCATGTTCAGTATAGCATTGTATTGTTTTCCCGACAAGTAAAAAAAGAGGTATCCGTTTTGGATACCCCTTCGTCTGTTTCTGTTCCCGAATGTTCAGCAAACCACGACATTCTCAATCATGATGCGCGTCTGAATGATGTGTCTCCGAATGATGCGTCTCCGAATGATGTGTCCTGCCCGAGCTGTTCCCCCCACCGGACGGGATATTCTTCGGTGACCCCGGAGACAAATTTGTTCCCTGGTTCACACGGGTTGCTTTCTGTCCATTTTCCACCTGCGAGGATGCCGATACCGTTGAAACACCCGAATCGGAACTGTTTTCCGTTGCAGCATTTTTTCCACACGCAACGAAAGCCAGTACTGCTGTACCGACAAGTACGGAAATTACTGCCTTCTTCATTTCTCCACCTTCTTTCCTGGTACATCGTTTTCGCCTGAACATTAGAGCGTGTCTGAAAAATTATTTCCGCAATTTGCGAGATACACTCTGGTTGTAATTTCATTTTAAATGAACTTCTTACTATTGTCAATTTACTCTACAAATTCCCTATTATTTTCTTTTTTTTGTTCAAAAATATTTTCAGACACAAACAGCAGCCGGACCCCTCTCCCGGATCCGGCTGCCGTTTGTCCTGTATCGTATGCTTTTATTCTGCAGTGCTTGAAGACGTCGAATCAGTGCCTGTGCTGCTTGTCGATGTCGTTTCGGTACTGCCTGATGTCGTGCTGTCAGACGTTGTACTGTCCGTTGCGGTACTGTCCGTTGTTGTGCTGTCGGTTGTGGTTCCATCTGTGGAATCTGTAGAAGCGCTGTCAACTGTCATCGTATACAGATCTGCGTCCGTTACTTCAAGTTTTTTCCAGTTGGATGCGACCTTGATATCGCTCTCCTTTACCCATCCATCCAATGTATCGTTGTACTTATCCGATTTGCGGTTGGAAATGATAGTCTGTCTTCTGGACTCGGTTTTGTCCTCGTCGAATGCTTTATCTACACGGATCACATAATATGCATCGTCGCCTTCGATGACACCGTCATAATACTCGCCATCCTTCAGCTTTGCTGCTTCTTCCGCTACTTTATCTCCAAGAGAACAGGTATCGTCATCGTCTTTCTCCGATCCGGTTCCAAAGGATGTCTCGGAAGAGGTCAGATAAGAAACCTCAGAGGAGGAATCGCTGGCGGAACTGCTCGATGTGCTCGCGCTTGAAGCGTCGGATGCGCTTGTGTCGGAAGCATCGGAAGAAGAGCTGCTCTCATCGGAGCTGTCGGCAGAATCGGTGGAATCTGCGGTATTCTCCGCATTTAACTGATCGTTCAGCTCCTTGCGCAGATCGGTAAACGATGCGGTTGCCGGATCCTCAGACTCTTTTAAGAGATCCAGGAATCTCTGTGCGATTTCTTTCTTTGCCGCTTTTTCCTCGTCCGTCAAATCAATCGTTTTTCCATCGTCATCCTTCTCGGTTCCTGCTGTGGATACCGTGATGTAGCTGATGGAGGTCTGCTTTGCCTCTTCATCGGATACCTCGGTATCTACATCTGCGATGATCGGATCATAAATTCTGGTCTGAATAACATACAGCTCCAGTGCATCCTGGATGTCCTCAACGGTTGCGTGCAGCTTTTTCATCACATCGTCACCGTTCTTATCTGCGAATGCCTGTGCAGCCTCTTTCGCCTGCTGTTTTTCCTCGTCTGTCAGGGAAATTCCGTATTCCTCTGCGTGCTGCCGCATCAGAAGCTCTTTTTCGATCGTATCAAGAGACTGCTCCTTGAACGTTTCCCCGGTAGTCTTTCCATCGTCGCCTTCCTTGTCGTACATCTCAGACGGCATCTGCATTCCGTACATAGAGTACATCTTGGAATAATAATTGTACATGGTTGCCTGCTGATATCTCAGCATGAAATTTGCCTGTCCGAGTGTAATCGACTCGTCATTTACAGTAACTGCCGTTTTTGTTCCGTCCACATTGTCGGAACCGCAGCCGGTCAGTCCCATCGCTGCCATCGAAGCACTCAGCATAACGCAGACTGCTTTTGCTTTTAAATTTTTCATTACTTCCTCCTCATGCAGGACGAAATGTATGCTCAAAAAGAGTTTTTCTTTTTACACATTCGAATTTCCGGTCCTGCATCGATTTTTATAAACGCTTTTTCTATTATACCCTTTTTGCTGATACAGGGCAACTTTTTTCTTCCCTGTTCACGCCTTTTTCACACGATTTTGGGGGTATGCGAGTGTTTCACTCCTGCGTGATCTGCAGCAGATCTTCCACCAGTGCATGGCTCTTCTCCAGCAGATCGATCTTTTCCTTTGAATTTCTCCGCCGCGGCGTGTAGACAAACGCCAGCGACTCCATCTGGAATTTCAGTTCGTCTCGGTATTTCTGCAGCAGCTCCGGAATCCGCGCCACATCGATTTTTGCATGCTGCTGTAAGGTGACTCGTACCGAATCGCCCATCTGTTTCAGCTCCGTCACATACGCACAGTGCGCCAGCGCTTTCAGTTCTGCAACAGCCAGAAGATTCTGTACATTTTTCGGCGGTTCCCCGAAGCGGTCGGTCAGCTCCTCCGTCATGTCCTCATACTCTTCCTTATTTTCAATCGCCGCAATTCGCTTATAGGTGTCAAGCTTCAGAGACTCGTTGCTGATGTAGCTATCCGGAATATAGGCACTGACATTCAGATCAATCGTTGTCTCGAACGCCTCTGCCGGTGCGATGCCCTTCGCCTCCTGGACAGCCTCTGCGAGCATTTTACAGTAGAGATCGTATCCTACCGACTCCATATGGCCTGACTGCTCCGCGCCCAGCAGATTTCCAGCGCCGCGGATCTCAAGATCACGCATCGCAATTTTAAAGCCGCTTCCCATCTCCGTAAATTCACGGATCGCATGGAGACGCTTCTCCGCCACTTCCTTCAACATCTTGTTTCTGCGGTACATCAGAAATGCGTAGGAAGTCCGGTTCGACCGTCCGACGCGGCCGCGGAGCTGATAGAGCTGTGACAGTCCCATCTGGTCGGAATCATGGATAATCATGGTATTGACATTCGAAATATCGAGTCCTGTCTCAATGATCGTTGTTGACACGAGCACATCGATCTCTCCGTTGATAAAGCCGTACATGATCTTTTCCAGCTCACGCTCTTTCATCTGTCCGTGCGCAAAGCCTACATTTGCATCCGGCACGAGCTTCTGAATCGTGTTCGCCATATCCGCAATCGACTGGACACGGTTATAGACATAGTAAACCTGCCCACCCCGCGCCAGCTCACGGTTAATCGCCTCGCGGACCATTTCTTCATTGTATTCACAGACAAAGGTCTGGATCGGCTGACGATCCTGCGGTGCTTCCTCGAGCACACTCATATCGCGGATGCCGATCAGGCTCATGTGCATGGTACGTGGAATCGGCGTCGCCGTCAGTGTCAGAACATCCACATTTTTTTGTAGCTGCTTGATTTTTTCTTTATGCGTCACGCCGAACCGCTGCTCCTCATCGACAATCAGAAGGCCAAGATCTTTGAACTTCACATCTTTCGACAGAACGCGGTGTGTTCCGATGACAATGTCCACGAGTCCTTTTTTCAGATCCTCCAGCGTTTTTTTCTGCTCGGCCGGTGTGCGGAAACGGCACAGAAGATCAACGCGCACCGGGAAATCCTTCATGCGCTCGACAAATGTATTGTAATGCTGCTGTGCCAGAATGGTGGTCGGAACGAGGTAGACGACCTGTTTGCTCTCCTGCACTGCCTTAAACGCTGCACGGATCGCAACCTCGGTCTTGCCGTATCCGACATCGCCGCAGATCAGGCGGTCCATAATCTTTTTGCTCTCCATATCCGCCTTTGTCGCCTCAATCGCCGCAAGCTGATCGTCCGTTTCCTCAAACGGAAACAGTTCCTCAAATTCCTTCTGCCAGATCGTATCCTTTCCGAACGGATAGCCGGATGACGCCTGCCGCTCGGCATACAGCTTCACGAGATCCTGTGCAATATTTTTTACCGCATGGCGAACCCGTGTTTTCGTTTTATTCCATTCCTGACCGCCGATTTTATTCAGCTTCGGTACCTTTGCAGCTTCGCCGGACGCATACTTCTGCAGCGTATCGAACTGGGTGGCCAGCACATAGAGGTTCGATCCGCCCGCATACTCGATTTTCATGTAGTCACGCGTTACGCGGTCCATCTCAATTTTTTCGATACCGCGGTAAATACCAAGACCGTGGCTCTCATGCACGACATAGTCACCGATCGATAGATCCGCAAAATTCTGGATTTTCTGACCGGAATACTCCGATTTCTTCCGGTTTTTCTTCTTCTCTTTTCCAAAAATATCCGTCTCTGTAATCAGCACAAATTTCTGCATCGGATATTCAAAGCCTCTGCGGGCCGCGCCGTGGATCAGCATGACCTCGCCCGGTTTCAGAACACGCTCCTCATTCTCGCTGTAGAAGGCCGGAATCTCCTCATTCTGCAGGTCCTCTGCCAGATGCTGCGCCCGCGTCCGCGACGGACTCGCCAGTACAATACGGTAACCCGCTTTTTTCCAGGATTTCAGATCTTTTACCAGAAGCGGGAACTGATTGTTATACGAATTGACCGATTTCACCGTCACACTGAATTCGTCACGGATATTCCACTCGCCCTTCTGCGGCTCCATCAGCGATACGGCAACACAGCCGCGGCGGTTTAGTTTTGCCACAAGCTCCGCCGTACTGCACATCAGCTTCGCCTGTCCCGGCAGGAGGTATCCCTTTTCGAGACGGTGGCTCACGCTCTCCTGAAATTCTGCTTCCAGCGCATCGGCACACTCGATGATGCGGTTCGGCTCATCGAGGAAAATGCGGCTGTTCTCCGGCAGATACTCAAGAAACGAGACGGTCTCCGGATAAAAATAGTGAAGATACTGTTCGGCTCCCTGCAGAATTTCGCCTTCTCCGATCTGGTCGCAGATTTCTTCTGCTGCATGGCGGATCCTTGCCGCTTCCTCTGTCATCATTTTGTCGCGGAATTTTGTGCTTTGCGCTTTCGCCTCTTTTTTAATCGCTTTCACACCGCGCGCAATCGTATTCTCTGTTAAAATCAGCTCCGATGCCGGATAGATTATGATTTCCTCGAGGTTTTCAATCGACCGCTGGCTCTCCGCATCGAAGCTTCGGATGGAATCTATCTCATCGCCCCATAGCTCAATCCGGATCGGGTTCTGTTCCGTCAGCGGATAAATATCGAGAATGCCGCCGCGGACGGAAAACTGGCCGGTCGACTCCACCTGAAAGGTACTCTCATAGCCGAGCCGCACCAGCTCTTTTCTTATTTTATCCAGATCGAGTTCGCTGTCATTGCGCAGATGGATGCAATGTTTTTCGAACACGCCAAGAGGCAGAAGAAAGTCCATACATCCCCCTACACTGGTGATGATGGTAACTTCCTTCCGCTCAAGAAGTGCCTGGATCACCTGAAGCCGCTGCCGGATCAGCAGATTTCCGTGAATGTCTGCCTGATAGAAAATCAGGTCCTTCGCCGGATAATACAGCGTCTCCGCATCGTACAGCCGGTAATCCTCATATAATTCTTTTGCTTTTAATTCATTTTCCGCGATCAGAAGCCGCACCGGGGCATCCTCGGAGAGACCTGCGATCATATGGGCTTTCTGGCTTTCCAGACAGCCCGAGATCACCGTCACACCTGCGGTTCCTTTTTTCAGATCACGGAACAGCTCGTCAAAACGGGCAATTTCTTTGATCGGTTCTAATAACGCTTTCATTTTCCTTACTCTGCCGGGTTTGCAGATTTGCGGTTATACTCGTTCATGGCTGCGTCCACATCCCCGTTCAGCATCTGCTCGATTGCTTTTGCCGCATGCTCGATCGCCAGATTTACAAGGGGACGTTCGTCTTTCGTAAACGGACTTAACACGTAGTCCGCCAGATCCCAGTTTTTCGGTTTCTCACCGACGCCGACCTTCACACGCATAAAATGGTCGGTGCCAAGATTAGCGATGATGTTTTTGATGCCATTGTGGCCGCCCGCGCTTCCTTTTTTGCGGATACGGATCTGTCCCGGCGCCAGGCTGATATCATCGTAAACCACGATCAGCTCGCTCTCCGGATCCACTTTGTAATAGTTCACCAGCTCCCGCACGGACTCACCGCTCAGGTTCATATATGTCATCGGCTTTGCAACGATAACCTTCTGACCTGCGATCATGCCTTTTCCGAACAGAGCCTTGTGGCCTGTACCGGAGGAAGGGATCTGATATTCATCGATCAGATAATCGATGGTATCAAATCCGACATTGTGCTTCGTCCCTTCGTACTGGCGCGTTGGATTTCCCAGACCTACTATAATATACATAAATTCTCCTGTCATCAGACCATTTTCCGGCGCAGTTTTTGTTCACGTCACGGTCAAAACGGATATTCTCCATCCACTTCGCTACTTGCGCATAACCGAATAGCTGCTTCGCCGCACCGAAAAATGATATATTGTTTTTCCATCTGTCATAAAGAAAGAACACGAACAAAAGAGCAGCCTTTTTCCTGCTCTTTTATTCGCTGAAATGCTTCGGCAATGTTTAGTTAAAGTATACCAGTTCGCTCTCCGGTTTCTTGGCCGGTTTGATTTCTTTTGCATACAGAACCGGGCCTTCGCCATCGTAAACCTTCATATAGCCCCATTTTACCGTTGCAGTCACGTCAACCCAGGAACCCATTACGAGAGATTTGGCGCTTGCGCATTTGCAGACATAGCCGATAAAAGAAGTATCATCTGCACAGCAGGTCATTGCCATACGACCCGGAACAAAGAAATCGGCTCCGACATCCTTGCTCTTTAATACCATACCGCGGAAATGAACAGTCTTGCCCTCGTAACGCTCCGGGTTGTCGCCCATATCGACATACCAGATTCCGTAATCGGCGTCATCAATCTCGATCACATCGGCATCGGTATCAAACGGCATCTGATCCTCAAAAATGTTGTCAATTTCGCCTTCTTCGTTCTCAAACAGAACGTCGCACGCCTGGTTGACTACTTTGATGCTGCGGCGGAAGGATGGAAGCGGATCTTCCGGACGACAGCGGTTGAACATAACCATATCCGCATTTTTTGCCATCTCCATGAAAACAGATTTCATATTCTGCATATAAATCTGGAAGCAGCTTGCATCGACTGTCACAATCTCCTGTACAATGCCCCAGCCGCGCGGCAGCTCCATTTCTTCGAGTTTTTTTACACTCCAGAGCGGATTGTATTCCAGAATAATACGCTCCGGGCGATATTTACGGTTCAGTTTTTTCAGGTAATCCAGGGTAAACTGCTCTGGTCCTTCTACGATTTCCAGGACGGTGTTGTGTTTGAGCAGTTCTTTTTCGTCGTACTCTACTTCACCTTCTTCGGTTGTGATCAGAAGGGTCGGTCCGTCGATCTGGAAATAGTCCTGTGCTACGGTAAAATTGATAAAAGAGGTTTTTCCACTCTCCAGAAATCCTGTTATGAGATAAATCGGAATTTCTACTTCGTCTTCTTCGTACATTTTGTACCTCCGTTGTCTTTGACGTACTCCCGGAATCTTTCTGCACTTGCTTTTGCGGCTGAGATTCCGGACGTGCCTTTTGCTTTGTCTCTAAATCAAGAAAAAAGCTGCCACATCGGATTTTGTTTCTGATGCGGCAGCTTCACTACAGTTCACAGGTACCCTGCGGACCGTAATTTTCGCAGCTACTTTGTATTTTTACAGTCCGAACAGCTCTGCCAGCTTATCTTCTGCTAATTTGGAACCGATGACACAGATTCTTCCGGTGAATTCCGGTGCTCCGTCACGTACTTCGTACTCTTCCGGAACCATATCGAAATAGATCCACTGTCCATCGGCGCCTGCTACCATACCTTTGGCCCGAAGAACCATACCATAAGCGGTATCCTCGGAAAGTTTCTTTAAGATGCCTTCGATCTGCTCTTTGGTGAAGGTCTTCACAGTCTCCTGACCCCAGCTTGTGAAAACTTCGTCTGCGTGATGATGGTGATGATGATCATGACCGCAGCAGCACTCGTCATCGTGGTGATGATGATGCTCATGGTCGTGATCATGGCCGCAGCAGCACTCGTCATCATGGTCGTGGTGATGATGCTCATGCTCCTCGTCGTGATCGTGGCCGCAGCAGCACTCGCCGTCATGGTCGTGATGATGATGTTCATGTTCGTCCTCATCATGATCGTGATGATGGTGCTCATGCTCCTCATCGTGGTCATGGCCGCAGCAGCACTCGTCGTGGTCATGATGATGGTGATGATGCTCTTCCTCTTCTACCTGCGCAAGGTTGATGATGGCACCTTCCATCGTATCGAGTACTTTCTTACCACCCAGTACTTCAACCGGTGTGGTAATAATGTGTGCTTCCGGATTCAGCTCGCGGAGCATCTTTACTGCTGCCTCTACTTTTGCAGTGTCAGCCTTATCGGTACGGCTCAGGATGATGGTTCCTGCGCTCTTTACCTGATTCTCGAAGAATTCGCCGAAGTTTCTGAGATACATTTTGCATTTCATAACGTCGACTACGGTTGTTGCGGAATTCAGGGCTACGCCTGCTTCTTTTTCTACGCCGTCTACCGCTTTGATGACGTCGGAGAGTTTACCTACGCCGGACGGCTCGATGATGATGCGGTCCGGGTGATATTTGGTGATAACGTCTTTTAATGCTGCGCCGAAGTCTCCCACAAGAGAGCAGCAGATGCAGCCGGAGTTCATTTCACGGATTTCGATACCGGCATCTTTTAAGAAGCCTCCGTCGATTCCAATTTCACCGAATTCGTTCTCGATCAGGACAACCTGCTGGCCTTTCAGCGCGTCTCCGAGGAGTTTTTTGATCAGGGTTGTTTTTCCTGCGCCCAGGAAACCTGAAATAATGTCTATTCTTGTCATTGATTTAACCTCTTTATCTTGTTGATTCCGTTTATAGTTAGCTATAAAAGGGCCGAAGTTTATCCTCCGCCCCACACTCACGCCTATTATAGCAACCATAGAACAAAAAATCAAGGGGATTTCCCTTGCTTTTTCTGCATTTCACCATTATAATATATTACATGTCTTTTCTACTTTAACGCGTTGAATGGGCAAATCATTTTACCTATGAATGGGGGACTTTTTTTATGAGTGGAACGAAAGAAAAAAAACTCAATCTGCCACAGTCACTGCTTTTGCTGCTGCTGATCATCGTATCCGTCGCAGTCTGTATCCGCCTGAAAACCGGCGGTCCTATGATCGGCCTGTTTGCAAGCTGGATTTTTATCTATCTGTTTTGTAAAATTTTCGGTATTTCTTACGCCAAAATTGTTGCCGGCGCATACGATGCCATCCGTATGGTCGTCCCGACGCTCTGCCTTCTGATGACCATCGGTGTCATGATCGGCACCTGGCTGCAGAGTGGTACCATTGCCACCATCATTTCCTGGGGCTTAAAAATGATTAACCCGTCCTGGCTGCTGCCTCTGACGCTGCTGTTCTGCTCCATTTTGAGTATTGTAACCGGTACTTCCTATGGTTCCGTCGGAAGCGCAGGTGTTGCCATGATGGCGATCGGAAACGCCATGGGTATCCATCCTGGCATGGTAGCCGGTGCTGTCATCTGCGGTGCCATGTTCGGTGACAAATTAAGTCCTCTTTCCGATACCACAAACCTTGCTCCGGCCGTTGCAGATGCCAAACTTGGCGATCATATCCGCTCGATGCTCTGGACCACCCTTCCAACGTATGTGATTACCTTAATTCTTTTTACTATTCTCGGTTTCCAGCAGACCAGCGGAAGCTATACCGAGGGAAGCATTACCGTTTACATCGATGCTTTAAACGATGAATTCCAGCTCGGATGGATTACCATGATCCCTGCCATCCTGATTATTGTATTGCTCCTCTGCAAAGTAAATGCGATCTCTGCACTTGGTCTTTCCAGCTTCGCTGCCGGATTTGTTTCCTATTTTGTGCAGCACGATACTCTGCAGGGCATCATCCGCACAGCTTACAACGGTTACACAACCACAATCGAAGAACCGGTATTACAATCCATCTTAAACCGCGGCGGCATGGGAAGCATGCTCCAGTACGTAGCCATTATCTGCTTTGCTGTCGGCATGGGCGGCATGCTGGAAAAACTCGGTGTACTGGATCACATTCTTCAAGCGATTGTAAAGAGAATCAACAGCGATGGAAGTATGATCCTTGCAACGATGATTGTCGGTTACGTGACCAGCCTCATCAGCTGCTCCCAGCCGATGGCACACGTTCTGACCGGCCGTCTGATGGCACCTGTCTTTCAAGAGCGCAAGGTTGCACCGGAAATTCTTTCCCGCTGCCTCGAAGACTCCGGAACTATGGCTGGTCCTATGATTCCATGGCATGGCTACGGCGTATACATGGCCGGCACACTTGGTGTTGCATGGTCGGCATTTTTCCCGTACTTATTCCTGCTTTACCTGACCCCGGTTTTCAGTATTTTCTATGGATTTACCGGAATTTCCATTAAGCATCTTCTGGAAACCAAAAACAATGAATCAAAAGAAGAGAAATAAGGCAAAAGCAGAAATCGTAACAGAAAATCATAAACAGAAACAGAAACAAAAAAAGAAAAGGAAAAGAGAAAGAATGCAGACAAAACTTGTTCTTCTCGGAACCGGCACACCAAATGCGTGTCCGAATGCCAACGGACCTTCCTCCGCTGTCGTGGTCGGTGACCGTGCTTATCTGGTAGATTTTGGCCCTGGCGTTGTCCGCCAGGCCTCAGCCGCCTATTTTAACGGCGTGGATGCCCTGCGGCCGGATCTTCTGACCGTTGCCTTCTGTACGCACCTTCACACAGACCATACCGCAGGGTACCCGGATCTGATTTTTACTCCGTGGGTGCTGGAGCGCCCGGTTCCATTGAAAGTTTTCGGGCCAAAGGGCTTACAGCACATGACCGATCATATCTTACAGGCCTATGAAACCGACATTGATTTCCGAATTCACGGTTTCGAAAAAGCAAACGAATCCGGCTACCGCGTTGAGGTAACAGAAATTGAATCCGGCATTGTCTACCGGGATGACCTGGTTACGGTGGAGGCTTTTCCGGTCAGCCACGGAACACTGGAATGCTACGGCTATAAATTCACCACACCGGACCGCACAATCGTCATCACCGGCGATACCGCTCCGCTGGATCTCGTGGCAGAAAAATCGAAAGGCTGTGATATCCTGCTGCACGAAGTGGAATACGCCGCCGGAATCTCCTGCCGCGAACCAAAATGGCAGAAATACCACCGGGAAGTGCATACGTTAAGCACGGATCTTGCCGGTGTTGCAAAAAAGGCAAATCCGAAACTGCTCGTTACGTATCACCGGATTTACCATATGAATGTACAGGATAACCACAAAAACCTTGCCGCCGAGATGGCATGGCGCGATGCCGCGATTCTGGATGAAATCCGGGATGCAGGGTATGACGGATATGTCGTGAACGGAAAAGACCTGGATGTATTTTAAAATACGGGGCAGCGTACCAATTCTGGTTTACGAATTGGTACGCTGCCCCGTTCGTTTTGGGATGAGCCCGGAGACGCTTTCTATTTTCATTTACCCGACTGGCAGATTCTACCATACTCTGCGTTATTTCAGAACTGTTTTTTCTTTGACATTAACCTCCTCAGAACGTATAATCATAGTATTACAACTCTGGCAAAACAGCAGGATTTTCTGCTGTTTGTCGTTACAGGAACCTGATCCGCAGACGGCTTGCACAGTCTGCCTTTCGTTTGCGTTCCAGAAAGGATGTTTTATATGGCAGCTACTACTGCGAAACCCGTAAAAAGCGCCGGTAAAATTCCCGGCAGTACCTTGAAAATCATTGCGATGGTCTGTATGCTGATCGACCACACTGCAGCTGTACTTTTCGACCGAATCCTGATTTCCCGTGGTCTTCTGGATGCGGTGAACGCTTCGGACGGAGGCGCATCATTTCTCTCCACAGGAAACACAGCTGTGATTTATTACGCGGACATGATTATGCGTGCCATCGGACGAATCAGTTTTCCAATTTTCTGTTTTCTGTTAATTGAGGGATTTCTACATACACATGATGTGAAAAAGTATGCTCTGAATCTTGGTATTTTCGCACTGGTTTCAGAAGTTCCGTTTGACCTTGCATTTGCGGGAAAACCGTTTTATCTGAATTATCAGAATGTATTTTTCACTCTGTTTATCGGCCTTGTGATGATGATTTTCCTGCAGAAGATTGATGAAAAAACGCATCAGGACGGTACAAACTGGCGGGGAGCCAACTGGAAAGTTTCCATTGGAAAACTGCTGGTGATCGTAGCGGCATGCACTGTTGCTACACTGCTGAAAACCGATTACAGTGCGATGGGAATTCTGACGATTGTTCTGATGTATAACCTGCGTAACAATAAGATGTATTGTATTGGAATTGGCTGCGCCGTACTTACGCTGCTGAGCCTGAATGAAATCACCTGTTTTCTGGCGATGATCCCGGTGCATTTTTATAACGGAAAACGAGGATTGAATCTGAAGTATCCGTTTTATGCGTTTTATCCGGTGCATCTGCTGGTGCTGTTTGCGATTGCGGCGGTACTGGGGATGGCGGGGGTTGCGGTTGTTTAAAAAACGGACACCCGGAAGTGCACCTGCGCCGCCTGGGACTGTGCCCTGGGGCACAGTCCCAGACGACACAGACGCACTTCCGGGCTGACATTGAGGCGGGCGGTGGGGAGGTCTGGATTTGCTGCGCAAATCGGCGTGAGATTCTACTTAATATACTTCTTAACTTCCAACGGATACCCCAAAAGCTCTTCGCTGCGAATCACTTCAAAATTCTCCGGTTGAAAATCTTTGCGTAACGTCACAGTGTTCAGGCAATGATATCCCAATCTATGATAGAGTTTTATCGCTCCAAAATTTCGTGCAGCTACCTCAAGATAGACAGATTCAGAATACTTTTTTATCTCGGCTTCGACCAGCGCAATCGCATGACTTCCGTATCCGTTTCCCTGGTATTCCGGAAGTACGAAAAGATCTTCGATCCAGTCAACTTCCGCCCCGCGGCTTCCGAGATGCACAAATCCAATGGGGATCTCTTCTTTTAAGATAAAATAAAACACATGCCCTTTGTCTGTCCAGGCAGCAAGATTCTCCGCGGCCTCTTCGTCGGTTATAACATAATCACCATGAGCCAGCCAAAAGCCTCGAATCAGCTCTTTTGCAAGTTGTGCTTCGTTTTCATATTTCTGTAAAGCTATAATTTCATTCATTTTTTCATCTCCCTTGTTTTTTTAACCGAATCAAGTAAGTCCCAACCCCCTGCTTATTGCTTCGCGCAATGGAAGCAGGTGACTTGCTTGATTCGGTTAAACTATGATATACTCAAATCATCATGATACCAGGCTCAAAAAGCTAATGCAAGCTCGCTTGCAAGAGGATTTTTGAACTCTTGACCTGTCAAAAACATGACGAGGAGTGCAATGATATGAAAAAAGCGACAAATTTGATATCCTTTCTGATTTTAATGATGGTACTGGTCGGCTGTAGCAAAGAAACGGTCCATATCGACTTTCCTTTTGAAGTTGGAGATGTTGAAAATATCGAAATGTACCACTATGCGGGAGCACCGGTATCAGCAGAAAAGAAAATAGTCGTTGCAAAAACTGATATAACAGACTTGTATCATATGTTTGAAAACTTATCATTGACAGACAAACAAGTCGAAGAAACCACAGGCGCAGATGTGACCAGTTTTCGATTTAACCTTTCGGATGGGACAAACTACGAACTGGTTTATGTCTGCAATGGAGTCAAGAATGGAAAGCTGAAATCTTCCACGGGCAATTTTGAATACTTCACAAGTTCAGATATCGGCTCATATTGGTCAAATATGGATCTTGAATCAGTTCCAGTGAAAGAAAGTGAATTGCCGAAGTGGCATAACTGATTCAGCCTCGAAGGACTCCCTGTCATACGCGCTGGGGTGTTTTTATATATGATTCATCTCGTTTCCGTTTCTCATAAGTCGCTTCCATCCATTCCAGCACATCCTCTTTGTTCTGCTGAAACGGTTCGCTGTGGCTCAGGAGAAAATACGGCGCACGCACGTTTTTCAGAACTCGGATTTCCGCCAGCAGCCGCTCCGCATTATATACGGTCTGACCGCTTTTCTGCGTCGCATATGCCGCATCCCCGAGAAAGCACCACGTCTCATCCACTTCCAATGCAAGCGATCCTTTGGCATGACTCGATGGAATCGGAAATAAATGTAACCGCACGTCACCGTCCTGAAACCACGTATCTTCTTCTATCACAGTTCCTGTTTTTGTATAACGAAACGTATTTTTCCCCTGGTAAACCGCTTCGCACGAAATCTCCGACAGATTCCCGATATGGTCGGGATGAAAATGGGATAAAATCACCCGAATTTTTTTTCCTGTCTGTTTTGACTTTTTCTGCAAAATTTCCGGAACCGCAGGATGATTTCCCACGTCATATCCCCAGAGAAATGCGTCACCCTCGATGATCACAACATTTGCCGAAAGTGGATGTTCTGTCGGTGTAAGATAAGAAATGTGATTATTGATTGTCCGGATGTGCGGAATCTGTATCGGCTCTTTTCTTTCGTTCTTCATCCAATCAGCACCTCTTTTCCTTCGAACGCAAAACACAATGACCGACAGATTTATGAAATCACTTTCTTTCTCTGTCGGTCATGATATTAATCAAAATTAGTAACTATCTTATTTTAGAAGCTGAACACCGCCACACCATATGCCGGAAGTGAATATGCAATCCGATATGGCTGGCCATCGCATTCGCCGTTTTTGGCGCGGTAGACCATCTGGCGTTTTTCGGTCGGACCGCCGTATTTCATATCGGAGCTGTCGAGTATCAGGCGGTACTGTTTTTTGCGCGGTACGCCGCACATGTAGTCCGGTCTCTCGACTGGTGTGAAGTTGCAGACAAACAGCAGATTGTTCTTGCCTGTCGGTGACCAGCGGACGAAGCTGTAAATGCTGCGGTCGCCGTCGTTGGCATTGATCCACTGGAAGCCTTCGTAGCCGCAGTCGTTCGCGTAGAGTGCCGGGTACTTGCGGTACATTTTCAGCAGGTCACTGAAGAAGGTCTGCAGATGCTGATGCCCCTCATCTGCCAGCAGGAACCAGTCGATCTCGCGTTCCTCGCTCCACTCGCGGAGCTGTCCGAAATCCTGTCCCATGAACAGAAGTTTTTTGCCCGGGTGCCCGAACATGAAAGCATAGCCTACCATCAGGTTCTGGAATTTTTCCTCCAGATCGCCCGGCATTTTGTTGATCATCGAGCATTTCAAGTGGACAACCTCATCGTGCGAGAGCACCAGAATGTAGTTCTCGGAAAATGCATAGGTCATGCCGAAGGTCATCTTGTTATGGTTGTATTTGCGGAAGTATGGATCGAGCTTCATGTAATCAAGGAAGTCATGCATCCATCCCATGTTCCATTTGTAGGAGAAATGCAGGCCGCCGTCCTCTACGCTTCCCGTTACCTTCGGCCACGTTGTGGACTCCTCGGCAATCATGATGACACCTTTGTTTCGTCCGCGCACCAGGGTATTCAGGTGTTTGAAGAACTCGACGGCTTCGAGATTTTCATTTCCGCCGTTCTTGTTCGGCACCCACTGGCCCGGCTCTTTTCCGTAGTCGAGATACAGCATCGAAGCAACAGCATCGACACGGAGACCGTCTACGTGGTACTCTTCTACCCAGTAAAGCGCATTTGCCAGCATAAAGTTTTTCACTTCATTTTTGCCGTAATCAAAGATCTTCGTTCCCCACTCCGGGTGCTCGCCCTTTCTCGGGTCGGCGTACTCATACAGCGGCTGGCCATCAAAATCAGCAAGGCCGTGCGCATCTTTCGGGAAGTGTGCCGGTACCCAGTCCAGAATAACACCGATTTTATTTTTATGCAGATAATCAACAAGATATTTAAACTCTTTCGGTGTTCCGTAGCGGGAGGTCGGTGCGTAATAGCCCGTTACCTGATAGCCCCAGGAACCGTCAAACGGATGCTCTGCAATTCCCATCAGCTCTACGTGGGTATAGCCCATTTTTTTTACGTAATCGGCAAGCGAATGTGCGAACTGAACGTAATTGTAAAATCCGTCCGGGTTGGATTCGGACCACGGATGTTTCATCCAGGAGCCCGGGTGCACTTCGTAGATGGAGAGCGCGGATTTCTGAACGTCAAATTTTTTGCGGTTCGTCAGCCATTCGCTGTCACCCCAGCGGTAGCCTTCGATTTCCGCTACTTTTGACGCGGTACCCGGCCGTTTTTCGGATGCAAATGCGTATGGATCTGCTTTGTACAGTTCTCTTCCGTCCGGTGTGCGGATGTAATATTTATACATCATTCCCTCGGTCACGCCCGGAATGAACACTTCATAAACGCCGTCCTCGCCGACTTTCCGCATCACATTGGCATGGGCATCCCAGCCGTTGAATTCGCCGATGACAGATACTTCCGCCGCATGCGGAGCCCATACGGTGAACCAGGCTCCTACTTTGCCGTCTTTTTTGTCCAGGTGCGCACCCATTTTCCGGAAAATATCGTAATGGGTTGCCTGGCCAAATAAGTACTGATCCAGTTCAGAAAATCTTGGCTGATAGCCCGCCGGTTTTTTTGGCGCTTTTCTGGTTTTCGCTGTTGTTTTTGCCGTTGTTTTCGCAGTTTCCTTCATAGAAAAAATCCCCTTTATGCTTCTTTTTCAATCAGAACACAGCCGCACGGAGGTACTTCAACAAAAAGTTTTCCATTTTCCGGAGAAATGGCTTCTCCGGTTACCGCGTTTTTCCATGTTCCGTCGCAAGATGCAGGAATCCAGACTCCCGCACTCTGGTTTTCATCATTATTTACTGCTGTGATCAGAGCGTCTGTCTCATCCAGGCGTGCAAAGGCATACTGGCGGTTGGTCAGCATGAGTTCGCGGTATCTTCCCGTTCGTGCTGCAGGATGTTTTTTTCTGACGTCTGATAATGTTTTGATCCATGCCGGAAGTTTTTCTGCCGGCGGATTTTTCTCCAGTTCTTCCAGATTCAGCGCCGGACGCAGCGGATCGTCGTTTCCGCCTTCTTTTCTTCCCTCGATGCCGAATTCCGATCCGTAATAGATGGACGGGATGCCCGGCAGGAAGTACAGCAGCGCATAAATTGGAATCATGTTTTCTTTTACGTTCAGCTTGCTGGCCAGACGGTCTACGTCGTGGTTGTCAACGAAGCTGTACAGTTTCTTTCCTTTGTAAATGCCGCCGTTTTCGTCAAATTCGCGGCGGATCGTATGTGCAATTTCGAAGTAGTTATGATCGTTATGTCCCGAATAAAGTCCTTTGTGAAGCTCGTAGTTTGTGACACTGTGCAGCAGATGCTGGCCGTCTCCGATGTAGCGCGCATAGTCGCCGTGGATGACTTCGCCCATCAGCCAGAAGTCCTGTTTTTTAGCGGATGTGCGTGCGCGCATCTGCTCCATGAAGCCGAAATCCAGGCAGTCGGCGCAGTCGAGACGGATGCCGTCGATGTCGAATTCGTCGATCCAGAAGTCGATGACATCAAGGAGATAGTCGCGGACCTGCTGGTTCTGGAGATTCAGGTTGACGAGTTCGAAGCAGTTTCTCCATGCTTCGTAGGAGAATCCGTCGTTATAGCAGGTGTTTCCGCCGAACCAGATTCCTTTGTACCATCCGCAGTACGGGGACTGTTCTCTTTTTTCCTGAATGTCGCGGAAGGCAAAGAATTCGCGGCCGGTGTGGTTGAAGACACCGTCTACGACGACTTTGATGCCGAGTTCGTGGGCTTTTTTTACGTATGCGGCAAAGTCCGCGTTGTCGCCTAAGCGGCGGTCTACCTGTTTGTAATCTTTTGTGTCGTATCCATGTGTGGTTGATTCAAACAAGGGGCCGATATAGATTGCGGTACAACCGAGATCTGCGATGTGCGGAAGCCACTGTTCCAGTGTGGAAAAGCGGTGTACGGTTCCTTCCGATTCATTTTTTCTCGGCGCGCCGGTCAGTCCGATCGGATAGATGTGATAAAATTCTGCCTCTTCATACCATGGTGCCATTTTGTTTGTCCTCCTTGTTTTTGGGTTATGAGTAAATTCCATACATGAACTGGTGTACCAGACGGTAGACTTCTTCGTCCCGGACGACGAGGTTGGAAAGATCGGATTGATCTCCTGCTGTCATCATCAGGTAGTGCATCAGGATTCCGGAGAAGCCTACGGCGAATTGTTCCTGACGGCCGTTCATGTTGCCGAGTTCGGCGCTGGCGTTGTCGAAGACGTCGACGCACAGGTGATAGAACCGGTCAATCATGGGGTATACGGTGCGGAAGCCTTCGCTTTTTCTTCCGGAATAGAACAGTGCCATCATCAGCATATGGAATTTCGGGTCTTCGGAGGCTCCGTTGAAGAAGGCACGCGCGATGCGGTACAGTTTTTCGGGGATGTTTTTCCCGGTTTCGGAGGCTTCGATGAGTTTTTGTTCCATGGGCTGAAAGTGCTCGTTTAGCAGGGCTTCGAGGAGGCCTTGTTTGCTGCCGAAGTAATAGTACAGGGTTGGTTTGGATACTCCGGCGGAGTCTACGATCTGCTGAACACCGACGGCGTCGTACCCGCTTTCGTAGAAGAGGGTCAGAGCTGAGTTCATGATTAGCTGACGATTGTCCATTTTGAATCCTCTTTGTTGCGGAAGGGACGCTCTCTGGAGTTCGCCTGGCCGCGGTGTGTTTGGGTGGTTGTTTGTTACGTGTGAGTTGGCATTTGTTTTGGTTTAAAATGCTTTTGTTGATTTTGTATTTAAGAAGTCTGCTTTTGTGTGTGATGGTCGAATTGCGTGAGTTTTTGGCAATTTTGACGAATTTTGTTGGATTTTGCAGGTTTCTTATGTGTGTTTCTGTTATCATTATACCAATCGGTATATAAAAAGTCAATGCGAAATATATAATGGATGAAAATAGATGCATAGAAAAAGAACCGGCGGGGAAATCTTTAGTTTAGTTCTCAGATTTCTCTGTCGGTTCTTTTCTTATTTTCCGATACTGTTTTTATACGAACTGAACCTCACATGACTAAAGTCACGTGCTTCAGACCGCTTTAGGCGGCAGACAAAATATCGGCGGATACGCCTGTTTCTTAGATCTTGCGCGGATACGCGCTTCTTCCATGCCGGATACGGCAGGTCTCCACATAACAGGTAGTCCACAGTATATCCGCCTGTGTTTATGCTGCTTTTCGCAGTTCCATTTCTGAAATTAAGTCTCTCAAATCCGCATAAACACATGAGGTTCTACTCTTTACTGCAGGAACTTTTGCCTCCAGCAAAGACCTTTCCGTTGCCGGTAAGGGTTTTAAAATTTCACGGATAAAATATCTTGCTCCAATATTGTACGATGCAGATAATCCTCCTTCTGCATTTTTTTGCATTTTCTCTTTTTGTTCTCCAATTGCTGTTTTCCTTCAGATGCCGTATAATGGAAACAGCATTTTTCAAATTCAAATTAAGGAGAACATAAACTGATGATACGATTTAATAATGACTACAATCACGGTGCGCACCCGGAGATTCTGGAGGCGCTGGGGGCTATTAATGGGAACAGTTATGGTGGATATGGGGAGGATGAATGGTGTGAGAAGGCTGCGGAGCTGATTCGGGAGAAGATTCGTTGTGCGGATGCGGCGGTTCATTTTTTTCCGGGGGCGACGCAGGCGAATTTTATTGTGACGGCGGCAGCGCTTTCGCCGGTGCAGAGTGTGATTGCGGCGGATACCGGACATATTAACTGCCATGAGGCGGCTTCGATTGAAAATACCGGGCATAAGATTCTGGAGCTGCCGAATACGGATGGTAAAATTTCGGCGGAACAGATTGCAGCGTGTGCGGCGGCTTATTATGAAGGCGGTGAGCCGGAGTATCTGACGGAGCCGAAGATGGTATATCTTTCATTTCCGACTGAGCAGGGAACGCTGTATTCGCTGCAGGAGCTGACGAAGATTCACGAGGTCTGCCGGAAGTATGATATGTATCTGTTTGTGGACGGGGCACGGCTTGGATACGGGCTTGGATCAGAGAAGAATGATGTTTCTCTCGAGGATCTCGCTGCTCTCACAGATGTTTTCTATTTCGGCGGAACGAAATGCGGTGCGCTGTTTGGTGAGGCCGTTGTGCTTACAGCTGACTCGCTGAAAAAGCGGTTCAAAGCCTACATGAAACAGAACGGCGCTGTCCTCGCAAAGGGATGGCTGCTCGGACTGCAGTTCCACTGCCTGCTGGGGCATGATCTTTATTTCACTGCGACACGCCGCGCCGATGAACTTGCCATGAAACTCCGCAAAGCATTTGCGGCGCAGGGGATTCCATTCTGGGTGGAGAGTTTTACGAATCAGCAGTTTGTGATTCTCACCGATGCGCAGAAGGAAACTCTGGAAAAACGCTATATTTTCGAGCCAATGGGGAAATCCGCGGACGGCGGAAATATTGCGCGGTTCTGCACCAGCTGGGCAACGACGGAAGAGGAAGTACAGACACTGATTGATGACCTCAAAGCTTTATAATTTTTGTCCAAAACGACATTCTGCAAACACCGGCGATCTCTAAATCTGCTTTGCAAATTCAAAGAAAAAGCTGTACCGGTGTGCCACGAAAATGTAGATTTTGCCTTGTTTTACTCCGAGAAAGGAATCTTTATGTCTCATAAAATTGGTATTACCGCCTGCTCCAACCCCATGCATCCTTCCTTTTCCGCCGATCTGGCGCGTCTCTGTCAGATTCTGCGGGAGCTGGGCTTCGATCCTGTTTTAAGCCCCTGCCTCTACGACAACGGTTCCGGCTTTTCCGGCACGGGCGCGGAGCGGGCGGATGCGTTTATGAACCTTTACTGTGACCCAGAAATCACGGATATTTTTGATGTTTCCGGCGGCGATATGGCGAATGAAGTTCTGCCGTATCTGGATTTTTCTGTCATCGCCGCCTCCGGCAAGCGCTTCTGGGGATACAGTGATCTCACGACGATTGTCAATGCTGTCACGACTGCGACTGGAAATGAGTCGATGCTGTATCAGGTTCGAAATCTGCTGTACGACCACAGCGCCGAACAGATCACTCTGTTCCAAAACGCTTTTTCCGGGCAGTCTCCCAGCCTCTTCGACCTCCCTTGCACATTTCTGCAGGGCGATCACATGGAAGGTGTGATGATCGGCGGAAATATCCGCTGTTTTCTGAAGCTCGCCGGAACGGATTTTCAGCCGGATTTCCGCGGAAAAATCCTGCTCCTCGAAGCCATGGGCGGCGGCGTTCCGCAGATGGTTACGTTTCTGTCCCAGCTGAAAATGATGCATGCCTTTGAACAGATCAATGGTATTCTCCTCGGAACATTTTCCCAGATGGAACGCGACCAGCTGACGCCGGATATGCCGCAGCTTGTCCGCCAGGCGGCCGGACCGGATCTCCCGATTGCAAGGACTCCGTATATCGGCCACGGCACGGATGCACATGCCGCCGTGATCGGCAAATTTTATCAGATTTCTTCTGACTGATATACATCCGCGTAGCGCACGCCGAACTCCTCTGCGTCTGCATGGCGTTCCATATAGATATCAATGTGGCCGTACGGCGTGCCACGGTCCTCGACCGTGTAAATTTTTCCGCCGATATTCAGCTTCGTTCCAAACGGCAGAACGCCGGTTGCAATGGTCCGGCCCTGCACCGGCATTTTTCCGGATGCGGTCGGGCCGCCCGCCCAGCGGCCACAGCAGACGGCGCAGTTGCAGTAAGCGGTCAGTTTAAAATTGCCGAGATATTTTCCCGAAGCGCTTTCCAACCGATCACCTGCGGTACTGTTTTCTGCACTTGTATTCTGCACATTTTCTGCTCCCGCCTTCTGTTTTCCACCATTCCCGTTTTCTGTTGTCTGGTTATCCACAGAGTTTCCTTCTTTTCTCCCATTATCCACATCTCCCGTTTCTATTTTGCTCTCACGCATTTCCTTCGAAATCACCCGCACAGCAAATTCTGTCGATTTCTCATAGTTAAAATCTGAAATCAGAATCCCCGTCGCCTCGCTTCCAGCGTGGATTACTTTTCCATCACCGAGATAAATCATGACATGGTAAATAAACCCGCTCTCCCGCTGGTAAAACAGCAGATCACCAGGCTTTGCCTCCTGCACCGGAATGCGTGTTCCAGCTTTCGCCTGCTGGCGTGAGGTTCTCGGAAGGGTATACCCGAAATTAGCAAAAATCTGCTGGGCAAAGCCGGAACAGTCGCAGCCGTTTGTAAGACTCGTCCCGCCCCAGACGTACGGATTTCCCAGGAATTTTTTCGCGTACTGCAGGACCTCGCCGCGCGCTTCGTCAGAAGAAAGAAGTGTTCTCGTCGTTGCATATGTATAGGTGTACGCCTTATTATTCCATGGCTTCACCCACATTTCCGCCATGGGAAAACTTTCCTCCTGCCAACGGTTTACCTCTTTTTCAGCCTCTTCTCCGCGCAGGAGATACCGCGCGCAGACAAATCCACGGACATCGCCGGATTCCACATAAACCCAGTCAGAATCCGCATCCGCTAAAATATAACAGAGGCTTCCCTTCGGCAGGATTCCGACGATTTTCTGATTTGTGCCTTTTCCTTCGCGGACGTGAAGCCAGGAATTCACATCGGCGATAGCATATGTTTTTTCAACCGTATGAAACAGCCACGGCATACGGGAAATCGTGACTTTTTCAGCTTCTGCCGCCTGCCACTCACTGTAGCTTTCCCGCGTGCGCTCAGCTTCCTGCTCTGCCGAAAAGACGGGTTCAGCCTCGGCGGCTGGCGGTTCCGCAGACTGTGATAAATCAGAATCCGAAGAGACTTCTGCCGTCTTGTCCCCACCAGTTGCATCATCACTTCCTGCAGATCCGTTTTCTTCCTCCGGCGGTTCCATCTGCTCCCCATCTCCGCCGCCGATTTCTTCCTGCCCCGGCCATGGATCGTTGGAAATATCTTCCCCTTCGCCCGGCCACGGTCCATCCATTTCGCTGTTTCCCGGTGTTTCCGTCATGTCTCCCTGATCTCCCGGTTCTGGATTTTCCGGCTCCTCTGGCTCTGTCTCGCCTGCCTCTCCCGGTTCTGCATTTTCCGGCCCCTCTGGCTCTGTCTCGCCCGTTTTTCCCGGTTCCGTCATTCCTGCATTCTCTCCGCCGTCAGGCTCCTGCGGTTCCGGTTCCTCCGGGACTGTCTCATCTTCTTTTCCCTCGGATCCACTTTCCTCTTCCATCTCATCATTCTGCGTACCTTCCGGTTCTGTCACCTCTTCCGCTTCCGCAGGTGCCTCCTCCGCCGCATCTTCCTCCACGCAAAAAGAAGCAGCCCCAACGGCTGCTTCCCCTGCAATCTCAATTCCAATCTGTCCCGGATCGGCCGTTTCCTCTTCTGCTGCATAAACGGCTGTCGGGTTTCCCAGTGTCACTGCGAGCGCACCGATCATCGCGGCGCGCACCAGCTCGGCGCATTTGTCGCCCATCATTGTTTTATCAACCATTTTCGCTTTCTCCTATTCAATTTGTCCGGCCAGACGGAATTGATCCGAACAAATAAAACAGAAGAAACACCTCTGGTATCGCTTCCTATTCCTCTGCTCGAAACAGTCTGACCGCATTTTTTTCTGTCGTCTCAATGACTTCTTCTTCCGAAATTCCCTTGAGTTCTGCGATCTCCTGCACAACGTACGGCAGATACAGAGATGAATTTCGTTTTCCCCGGTACGGAACCGGTGCCAGATACGGACTGTCTGTTTCCAGCAGAATGCGCTCCATCGGAGCCATCTGAACCACTTCTTTGATCTTCTTTACATTTTTGAACGTCACCACGCCGCCAATGCCAAGATAAAATCCCATTTTCAGGTATTCCTCTGCCATCTCCACAGAGTAGGAAAAACAATGAATGACGCCGCCGATCTCCTCCGATTTTTCTTCTTTCATGACGCGGAGCGTATCGGCCGCCGCCGCCCTGCTGTGAATAATCATCGGAAGTTTTTCTTCCCGAGCAAGCGCAATCTGACGGCGGAACCAGTATTCCTGCTTCTCATGATTCTCCTTGTCCCAGTAATAGTCAAGGCCAATCTCACCGACCGCGACCGCCTTTTCCATGCGGCAGAGTTCCCGCATCCGCGCCATCACGTCCTCGTTCAGATCGCCCACCTCATCCGGGTGAAGGCCGAACGCGCCGTAGATGAACGGATACGCTTCCATCAGTTTTCTTGTATTTTCCAGTGATTCCAGATTTGCCGAGACATTGATGATACGCCCGATCCCGTTTTCCTGCATCGAGGAAAGCAGCTCTGCGCGGTCTTCATCAAATTTCTCATCGTCATAATGTGCATGTGTTTCAAATATCATATCCGAATTTCTCCTTAAAAAAACGAAACAGAAACGGAAGAAAGCTCTGCATAGCCTTCCCCTGTTTCCGTTTCCACATTTATCTATCCTATCGTTCGTTGTTTTCGTAAAAGTAAAGTGCGCCGCTGCGCCTGTGCTTATTATAACGCATTCATTTTTCCCGCGTCAACCAGGAAACGAAAAAATATGCCGGATTCCGATAAGATCACCGCCGTGCCGCAATCTCGTCCAGCAGGCAGCCAGCCACTTCGTCTTTTCCCATCAGCGGAAGCTCCTTGATGCCGTCCTTCGTGATCAGCGTCACCACATTCGTCGCCACACCGAAGCCGGCGCCCTCCGTCTTCAGATTGTTCGCCGCGATCATGTCGAGATGCTTCTTCTCCAGCTTCGCGCGCGAGTTTTCCACCATATTCTCCGTTTCCATCGAAAATCCGCACACAAACAGACCCGGATGACGGTTCTTTTCCACCCATCCCAGAATATCATCGGTGCGCTCCAGCGGAATACTCATGTCGCCGTCTTGCTTTTTGATCTTCTGATCCGCCACTGTCGCAGGCCGGTAATCGGCAACTGCGGCCGCCTTGATCAGAATGTCTGTCTCCGGCAATGTCTCCCGCACCGCCTCCAGCATGTCCTTCGCCGTCGTCACCGGTCGCATCGCAACGCCTGGAACCGGGGCTAATGAAACCGGGCCGGAAATCAGCGTTACCTGCGCGCCGCGGAGCATCGCCTCCCGCGCAATCGCGTATCCCATGCGGCCGCTGCTATGGTTCGTCAGATACCGCACCGGATCGAGGGATTCCTGCGTCGGGCCTGCAGTCACGGTGACACGCACACCAGCGAGCGTCTTTTCGCGGGCAAGCTCCATCGCGATATAATCGAGCAGCACCTCCGGGTCCGGCAGTTTTCCTTTTCCGACGTCCTTGCACGCCAGCATTCCCACGGTCGGCTCGATGATGCCGAAACCGTATTTTTTCAGCGTCGCCAGATTATCCTGCGTAATCGGATTTTCCAGCATCGCCGTATTCATCGCCGGAGAGACCAGCTTTTTGCACTTCGCTGCGAGCACCACCGTTGTCAGCATATCATCTGCAATGCCGTGTGCCATTTTTGCAATCACATTGGCGGTAGCCGGGGCAATCATAATCAGATCCGCCGCTTTTGCCAGCGAAATATGCGTCACCTCATATTTAAAATCACGCGCAAACGTATCGACCACGCAGCGGTTGTTGGTCAGCGTCTCGAACGTCAGCGGGGTGATGAACTGCGTCGCGTTTTCGGTCATGATGACATGCACGTCTGCTCCGGCTTTCCGAAGACCGCTCGCCACATTTGCCATTTTATAGGCGGCAATTCCGCCTGTCACACCAAGTACAACACATTTTCCGTCAAGATTTTCCATTGTAACTCCGTTCTGCTGCCTCGAAGCAACTTTTTTCCTATGATAGTTTTAAGTATAGCAGACAGAAAAACAGATTACAACCAATCCTGTTTGCCATTGATGCAAAAAGGCTTTATAATAAAAGTACAAAAGAGCTCTACTTTTAAAATAATCGCGAGGTATTTTTATGATTTTAGCCATTGATATCGGGAACACAACCGTTACGCTCGGCGGCGTCCGGATCGCACCGCAGCAAGCGTATTCCCTCGAATTCACAGCCCGGATTGACATCAACCACACCTGGTCTGCCAGCCAGTATGAATCTGCGATCGAGCAGCTTTTTGAAGACAAGAATCTTTCCCCGTCCGACTTTCGGGGCGTCATCATTTCCAGCGTTGTTCCGTCGGTTCTGACGCTTCTGCAGGAATGTGTCCGTAATCTGTTCGGCACAGAACCGCTGCTCGTCACATCCGAAAGTGATCTCGGCATGACATTTTCCATCCCGGAACCGGAAAAAGTAGGCCGCGACCGCCTCGTTGATGCAGCCTGGGCCGCCGCACATTATCCGCTGCCGGTCATCACCGTGGATCTTGGAACAGCGACGACCTTCAATGTCATCCGGGAAAACAGCGTCTTCTGCGGCGGCGCCATCGCACCGGGACTCGATATGGGACTTGGCGCCCTCTCCGAGCGGACCGCCCAGCTCCCGCGGCTCGACCTCCAGATCCCGAAACGCATCATTGGCAGAAACACCGAAGAATGCATTCTCTCCGGCACCATCGTCGGCATGGCCGCGATGCTCGACGGAATGGTCCAGCGCATCGAAGCCGAACTCGGCTCCCCCGCCACCCTCATCCTCACCGGCGGCGCGGCACGCTTCGTCGAACCGCTCGTTTTACATCCTCATATCTATGACCCGAACCTTCTGCTGAAAGGGCTGGCGTTCCTGTGTGAGCGGAATTGTGCAAATTAAAATCGTACTTCCAAATATTCATCAGACTTTTTCATTCTGCATGACGTTAAAAAGCGTGTCTGTTCTCCAGGCACGCTTTTCTCTATTTTTCTATGGAATCGCAACCCTTCTTTGTGTTGCCTCTCCGCTTTTCAGTTTTTCCTGATTCTCCTCTTTCAGTTTTAAAATACACGGGCGAATGCTTTCATCATACGTTTCTGTTGTCTGAAGTACATGACCATTGTATACAATCACATCATCGGAATACAGAAATACAAGCGCCATCTGATTCATCTCATGATCGTAGATCAGAACATACCAGTTATAATCATACAAAATCCTCTCTGTCATGTTGAATACCTGTTTTGGCTTCTGGCAGGAAATTTTTTCTCCGTAAATGGTCGAGAGAATTTCGTCCATCTCCTCCGGATGATCCTCGCGCGTGATCGCAAAGGACATTCCGGCTCCGGTGTCTTCCGGGATATAAAGATAAATCATCTCGGCTTTGTCCGTATCAAAGGTTTCGATTTCCTGCAGCAGTTCCTGATCCGATTTTTCTGAGATGAAATCTGCTGCCGTCAGGAAAACATCTGTCGTACCCCGCTCAGGACCAATGGGATTTTCTTTCTGTGTATACACCGCCGTCATTCTTTTTACCAGACATCCTGCAATCACGCAAAGGATCACTCCAGCTAACACAGTGATTTTTCTCTTTTTCATACGTTTCAAGGAAATCACCTCTCTTCCAAAACAGACATTCCGGGAACCTTCCAAAAGTTGAATTTTCTCTTTTCAGTATATCATGAATTTTTCCGGGACACACTCTTTTCCTTCTCCCTATGCACGGAAAAACTCCCGGCACTGCCGGGAGTTTATGACTTTCTTATTTCATAGTAACTATTCAGAACCCCATCTCGATTCCGCTTGCGCTGCATCTCGATGTTGCTTCTCGCCATATGAAATTCCAGAAAACCGTTCATTCATGCAAGCATGATTCACGATTTTCTTCCATTTCGCATGGCTCTGAATAGTTACATTTCATATTACTTTTTCACCTGCTCATATACCAGTCCCGGATAAGCTTCGAGGCTGACACCGTTTTTTTCAAACATTGGAAATGCTTCTGCGCCGGATGCGCATACGGCGGTTGCCATGCTTGCCTGTTCGGTGTAGTTCTCCCAGTTGTCGGTGGTAAGGCCAGGCTGGTATGCTTCCCAGGCGGTTTCGTATTCGGTGCTCTTATCGGAAGGAATCGCATCTTTCAGGCTCTCGCCGGACCAGACGGCAAGCTGATCTGCTTTTTTGTAAGTGTATTCCGGGAGCTGATCGTCGCCCAGCGACTGGTACAGTTCGTAGCGGGTAATGGAGTCTTTGGAACTTCCGTAGGATTTTTCCATTTCTTTTTTCACGGTATCCATATCGGCATCATCCGGGTAGGTGATGTCTACTTCGCACAATACCGGTTTTCCCGTCGCTCCGGTCTGATCGAGGTTGATAAACTGAAACATGACTCTGGAAGTTTTCTCGCCGAAAACAGTGGCTTCTGTATCTACTGCGATCGCGGCTGCACTTTCGGTCTCAGAGAAAATTTCCACCTGATCCCGATCTAAATTCCAGTCGGCAAGCACTTCATCCACTGTTTTTCCCCATCCGGTATCCGGCGGCGTAATTTCCTTGCTGCTCTCTTTCGCTCCCTGACATCCAGTCAGCAACAGAGCGCATATTGCAAAAATACCTGCTAATTTTTTATTCATACACCTGCATCTCCTTTCCGTTTTGTTATTTTTTTCACATACTTTTTTTGTTAGCCCTATACTACCATATATTCTTCTGAAAATCTATGACGTTTGGTGAAAATTTTCTTACATTTTTCTTATGCATTCGATTTAAATCAAAGAAAAAGCAACAACATCCCTTATAGAAATTCTCTACCGCTATTAAAAAACGCTCCCCCAGTATCTATAACGCAAGGGGAGCGTCTATTTTCAATTAGTTCGCTTGTTCTGATAATCGAGTTTTGCTTAAGCTCTCTCCCAGCGGCCTCCCGGGGCTGAAGATATAACACAATAAGCAATATTCAAACTTGAGGTTCCAGCTTTAATATACGAACGACAGGACCGTCCACACTCTAAAGTCGAATATGTAATCATCTGCGTATTATTTGGAGTATAGTGATATGGGGTTCCTCCAGCAGGATTTGAAATTGTTTTTGTAATATCATCATACTGGAATCCCACCTCTGGTGAATATTTGGATGTCTGCATTAAACTACTTGCTTTCATAGAGGTTCCGTAGTTCAGTGTTGTTTCAAACCAATTAATTCGTACCTTTAATGCCTGACGGTCATTTGTCACGGATACTTTCATGGTTGCATAAATGCTGTACTGGCTAAGCTGCCCCGTATTGCTTACAATATCAGTGATTGCTACTCTTTGCTGATGCTCGTCTACAATCAACAAACCCGTTGAAATAATATCCTGCTCGCTGCCATTTTCATCCACTACCTGTGTGATTGACAAATAATCATCCGGCTTTGCATCAATGGCGCGGGTCTTCATCTGTTTTTCCTGATATTGTTCAATTGCAACCTTAATTACGTCACTTTCATTCGTGATGTGATTGTTTAAAACCTCTTCATACACTCTGTTTTTTAATTCTGCATTTGTTTCTGCTTTTACTGTTGTAGCAAATACACTAGTCATCACCAAAGCTAACATACAGAAGCCGATTGCTGTTAACGCATTTTTCAATCTTTCTTGCATAAATAACTCCCTCTCTTTCGATTTGCAAAATTAATCACTGCTATTAATTCTCTTCTGCATTGGACTTTTCTCCTTCCTTCATTTTGCCTGTTAGCCTAGGCTCATTTAAAGCCTGGATTCAGTTTTTCACATTTCTTTACTTAAAAGCCCAAAAAGTTTATGATGTTAAATGAAAATAAAAAAACCATCTAACATCATAAACTTTTTATTTTTTTTCATATATTTTATAGATATATTATTTTACTTAACGAAAGCGAGATCTTCTATGAAAAAAACATTCAAAAAATTATTACTTATCTTCCTAATATTTTCTCATATAACTATTACTATTCCTGCACCCAAATTTCCACCATTTTCAACAACTTCAGCTCCACTCCCTCCAAATGATAATGATCATTAATTTAACAAATTTCTTTCCTCTACATAATTTTTCATTACCTTGTAATCTGCATCCATTTTATACAGCTTGAGCAGATTCAAGTTTTGTTTAAAATATTTTTTACATACTTCTTTTCCTTCTTCTTCCATAATGCACGCCTGAATCATCAAGCAATATCCTAAAGATGCACCCTTGCCTGCATACAGCATCTGCTGAACAGCTTTTTGACATGTGCACATAGCCTCCTTAAAATATTTTAATTCATCCAGTGCTCTTGCATAATTCGCTATATTCATATTCCAATCTAACATATGAAATACTGGCTTTATACAGCTATCACTATATCTGTCGTCTATAAAGTGATAGATTTCCAACGCCATTTGATAATCTTTTTTCCCCCAATAAATAAGTGCTATTTCTGTCAAAACACTGATTTCCTGGCGATTCAATACATATTCTGTTCTATATACATCTTCAAATTTCAATGTTATCTCTAACAATGCTTTTAGTTGCTGTACAAGTTCTTCGTAAGCGCAAAATATTGCTACGTTACTCATGAATTACGCTTGCACCAAAATG
>NZ_QTVL01000018.1:0-70443 GCF_003460565.1 Blautia sp. AF32-4BH
GCTCCTATATAGTAGTTTATTAAAAACATACTATATAGGAGCTTTATTGTCAACAGTTTATATATCTTAATAGGTAAATTCCGTTTTTTTCAATTCTCCAAACTTGAATTTTCAAATTAGTCTTTGCAAATAACCTTTGAACCGTCACCGTCAATTACAATTCCCTGACAGTTGTTAATTGGGCATAGATTCAAATCCGAAAACTCAGTCATTATTTTCTCGGTAACTTTCTTAAATGGTGCTGTAAGATAATGCGGAAGAACATAGAAATCAATCAAATCAAGCCCTGCATCATCTTCTTGTGAGTAGTCCTCCGGCTTTTCATCCATTTGCTGGATATATTGGATGCTTGGAGCGCATATAATTGCGCCTGCCGACTCGCCGATCATCAATTTTCCATTTGCCAATTCCTTTTTCAGCAGCCCATCAGTTCCCGTTTTACGGAGCCGGTCCATAAGAAAAAAAGAATTTCCGCCGGTAAAATATATCACATCTGCATCTTCAAAAACAGACTGTATCGTTGAATAAGCCTCCGTTGAAATATCAATTTCAGTTACGATTGCTCCCAACTTTTTGAATAATTTTCGAGCCGAGCCGACATAACCGGTGTAGCCTTCACGCAGCGAAGCTGTTGGAATAAATGCGACTTTCTTATTTTCAATTTCTTCCTTTATCAGACTTCCTACACTTGAAAAATGCGAACATAAAAATAGTTTCATCAATATTCTCCTTTATAAATTCAGATTTTCTCAATTCTCCAAACTTCGATTTGCACTTCAAATCGTTTTCTTCATTCTATCACAGCATCTATTATTCTGTCATCAATCTTTCGAACCAAGTATCCATGACAATAATAAACTGGCTTGCCCCTTTCCACTCTTGCAGCATTTCATCCAGAGTTTTGTGTTTTGCAAAAAGAAAAACTGCAACAGCAGATAGCTTCCGAAGAAGAAGCAATAAGCAGCTTGAAAGAAAAATTAAAAGATCTGGATACTGCCGATCAGAATGTTGATGCCATTCTTCAGATGCAGATTCCAGAAGCAGCGAGATCAAAAACCAAAGATCTCGAACGATAACTATCACAAAACGAAGGAGGAACTATTACATGACACAAGAAGAATTTAATGTTGTATTTGAACTTCAAATGAGGAAATGTGCTGATATCCTAGCACATAAAAAGAAAGAATATACCGGTGACAATATTGACCGCCTCAGTGCATTCAAGATTGCTGCCGCTTTACAAAACTGCGATCCAAAAGCAGCACTGGCCGGTATGATGTCGAAACATGTCGTATCCCTTTACGATATGTGTTATTCCACTCTGTTACATTTTGACATGGAACAGTGGGATGAAAAGATCACAGACTGCATCAATTATCTGATTCTTTTAAAAGCTCTGGTAAAGGAGGAACAGGCCTATGGATCACATTGAAACAGCTATCTTACCGTGGTGAGATCCATGCCATTATCAGTAACGTGAGCACATCTTCTCAGACCATTCATAAAGACACACGCGTCGGTCAGCTGGTAATCACACCAGTCGTGATCGCAGACTTTGTCCTGGACCTTGGTGAAGGACGAGGAACTGGGGCATTTGGAAGTACAGGAGAATAATACTATGATTACATTTGGAAGAAAATTAAAACACTTAAGACAGAAAAATCATCTTACTCAGAAAGAACTTGGCATGGCTGTTGGCTTTCCCGACAGCTGTGCCGATGTCCGGATTGCTCAGTACGAAAGCGATGTCCGAACACCGAAAGAGGATCTTATGAAACTCTTCGCATCAACACTCGGTGTTCCGGTTGAACTCTTTACCGTACCGGTACTCTCAGAACCCAGAGAGTATGAGGCCGCGGAGTATTGGAGGTATGAACTTGGGGCAGAGTTGGGTTGATTTTTCCCCGCTAGCTAAAAAACGTCTGCGTAAAACGAATTTGTTTTATGCAGACATTTTCTCTAACTTTGATTTAGAAAATTTATACAGCAATGATTGCCGGAATGACAAGACAGAACCACGTCCTAATATTTCCTGAATATCCGTGGAAATAATATACTCTTCATTTAAAAGAGCTAATCTGAATTTATCTAAAATCATTTCCCGATTCTGGGAGTCACCAACATGATACACCTTCATTTTTTTGCAACTTGTTACTAAAAATTGCATCAGAAAATTTCTATTACCCTTATACATAATAATATTAGTTATATCTTCTTCCGGATTCATTGCTTCTTCTGTTAAAGCGACTGATCAGAGAATAGCTCAAATCACCAGTGAGCTGAGTACACAGAAAGTCATTCAAAAACACTGCGATTCTTACCGGCTCTGCCGTAAAGTGATTGAAGATTGCAAATCTGCAAAAAATCCAAAAGCTTACCGTACCAAGCATCAGGCAGAATACCAGCTCCACGATTCACTAAAAAAAGAGCTGCAAGATCAATGTCATTAAGTTAATCTAAAAATTAAAAAAAGCAGAATGCAAGTAGGTAAAATCTCACTTGTATTTTGCTTTTTTCATTTTGTTATCTGTTTTTTTGCACGGCAAACAGACAGATGGATTGTACATCTGTCTAGCCTCATATGTGATTTCTGTCCGTCGGACCAAGAGTTTGCTTACAGCTTCCTTCAGATTCTACCTTACGATAGACACCCTTGCTGTTCAGCTATACACTTCCTTGTCGCCTAGGCGTGTTCGGGACTTTCACCCGTTAGAGCGCGCCCATGGCGCACAAACTAAAATATCGCCAGCCATAGCATGGCTGACGATACAAAAATTTATTATTTTTTATTGTCCTCTTGACGGGGAGCATACCATTATTATAGTGGTTTATTTTTTTTATTCCAATGCAACAAACATGTAAAATGTCTGATGTATTTTTGCAAGTTTTGTTCCATAGCAGTGTTTATCTTATTTTCCGTCTTCTTCTGAAAAACAGAATCATGATAATACTTATGGCAAATAGTAACCATACATGCCTGCTTGTTTCCAGACGAACCCCTGTTTCCGGTATTAATTGTGTGTTTTCGTTTGTGATTTTTAACTCAATCACGTCTCCTCGTGCAGCCTCAATCCGCTGCTTCATGACAGCTGTATTTCCATTCGATGTTGCCTGCACTGGATTTGAATACTTATCATTCTCTTCTTTTTTAGAAATCGAAACAGCGTATTTTGATGTATCAACAGTTTCTGTTATTATGATATCCGAAGATATATCTACATTTTTTAATGTAACTTTATCTCCATGTTTCAAAGAAGTTCTAATTGTCTTGCTACGCAGCTTTTGACCATCTTCCCAATAGAGAATTTCCATATCAAATGGCTTCTTGCGGTTTCCAAGTGGACCAGTGACTTCCTTTGTAATCTCAACCGTCACCCCGCCTTTTTGCGGATGATTAACGATATGTCTGTCCGAAACAGCTCTCCAGGTATTTGTCATCGATGATTTCTCATATAGGAATAAAATATCGGATTCTACATCGACCATATATAAATTAAAGTTATCCTGATACTGTGTTTTGGTTTTATCTGCTTTGTCCTTTTTGTTTGGAGTAACAGATTCTACCATCCAGTATCGTCCGTTCTCAAAGTCCTCCGGTAATTGAAGCATTCCATTTTCATCTGTTTCTAAGGAACGATACGTCGTACACGTTTTTCCATCCTTTTTCAGAACGATATCGTCCTTGCTCTGTGTATTGTCATAATCTACTGTATATCCTGTATCATCTGCATATTCTTTCGTAACATCATCATACGGTACTTTATAGAACAGAAAACCTGCACCAGCAAGTCGGTTTCTTAGAAGATCATCCGTCTTTAAGAAACTTCGTTCAGCAAGATTGAAATGCAGATTCTGCACTTCCAGTTCCATCTTGGAAACATCCTTGAACTCATTCTCATCCTTCGGGAATAATTGTTGCCCATTTGAATCGAAATACTGAATCTCTGGATAAATAACTTCATAATATAGGAAACCATCACCGTATTCCGAAGAATAATGTGTCTTTCCTATCTCGATTTCTTCCACCTTATATTCCACCGGAATTCTGTCCTGGAATAGTGGAACATTGTCGACTGTGTGTTCCCATCCGTTCTCTTCATTCAGCAAGAATTCCTGTCCTGTAGAAATTCCATTCTGATACAATCTGATTTTCACCTGTTTTTCCGTCAGTGCATCATTTGGATTTTCCCATGTCTTTTTGATATGCAGAGTGCCTGTTTTAGCAAAATTTCGGATATTAAGACTGGTATCTCCCCGCTGAAGCAGAACAGATTTTCCGTCTATCTTACCATCAACTGGTGCCTTAACAGCCTCCTGATTTTCGTTAGCCTTCCTATCCACCAGTTTTGCATCAGTGATTTTGAATGCTCCATTGGCAATCTCAACTGTGATCTGTATATCTCCTGTGTCTACATATCCCGTCGGTAAGTTTGTCTCTCGCAACAAATACGTCTCAGTTGCTGTTCGATTCTGTTTGTTCTCATCTTGTAACGGAATATGAAGTTGTGCGATTCCGTATTTATCAGTTGTTACCGCTTCCTCCTCAACACCGTTCTTACTAACAGCAAAATTGATCTTCTCCATTCCTTGTCCGGTAGACTCATCAAATTTGTTCAGTGTGAGTATTCCCTCTTTCTGATAACGGTTCTCCAATTCAATAGTAAGAGTTTCACCACCGCGTCCAATTCCACGTCCTGTGAATTTAATTCCACTTTCTGGATATGCTTCCCATGAATTTACATTATCTCCTTCTTCATGAGAATTGCGAACATTGTACCAACCTGAAAATTTCACATTCGAATCTTTTGGCTTATAGTTGTACTCTTTTAATGTGTATTTCCAGAATGAGTCCGCCTTAACGATCCACGTACAGCTTGTATGTGTTTCATCTGTCCATGTACCTACAACTTCTATTGGAGCATCCTCCGCTTGCGGAGCTTCTGCATCCGGTTTCTGGCTATCTTCTGAAGGAAGCACAAGTTTCATATGCTCATGAAATGCAGGTGGCTGCGGTTTTCCATCTAAAAGCTTTTCATCCATATCTACCTGGATATAATAATCTTTCTTGACTTCCTCTATTGCTTCCGGCATTCCGACAAAATCTTTCTTTACTGTCAGGTAACCATTTTTTGCTACAATACGTCCGTCAATATGCCACCCATCGGACATTTCACTTTTGAAAGAATACCAATAAATGGTGAAGAATTCGGTATCTAATTTCGATGGCGGAATCTCCCTGTCTCCGATACGAATCATACGTCCGCTTTCACGAATTGTCTGGAATACCTCTTCATCGGAAGGAATTCTATCTATCTTGTAGATATAGTCTCCATTTCCAATATATCCCTCATCTGGTTTAGTTCCCTGCAAAAGTTCTTGCACTCTCTTATTTCCATCCGCATACTGTTCCCACGTAGATGGATTCTTATTTCCAAGAACTGGAACATCATGCAATATACTTGCCTTCACATTACAGTTTGCCACGGCAACCGCACTTGTATAATCGTCTACATTCGTGGTTGGTAATGCTACTGAACCATCTTCCGGCATCGCTGACTTACAGATATAAAACTGTACCTGTTTTCGATTTTGGTTACTCACCTTACGCCACGCTGCATAGAGGGTGATTGGCTGTCTTGCATTATTATTTATAAGATCAGAAATAGAATCCCCTGCACCGCATTCCTGCCACTTTCCGTCTTTGTTTCTGTAATCCCAATGATCGAATTCATACTGTTCCAACTCTTTGCTGTCATTATCTTCATGATCATAAACCAGAGGATATGGTGACTTAACGTTATGTTTTCCAGCTTCTATTTCATTCTCATAATCATCTGTGTGTCTTGTCTTATTCTCAACCTGAGGGGTCAACTTAGCTTCCTTAGGAAGTTTCTTCATATAACGAGTTGTATTATAGATAACCCTGACTGCCCCAGACTCCAGCGGTTTGTCTGCGATCACCTCATAAGATGAGTTAACATTCGGAATTTCAAATTTTACCTTATCATCTCCGGACGGTTCCGGAAGAACCTCATTTTCGTCCCTGTCATTAGATGTACAACTCCAGACAATCTCCTTGCCATAATACTCACCTTCTAAACTTGCCCTCTTTGGTACTTCCACAGTATATGCTTCCCCATGGCCTACATACTGTCTCTTAATCGCCTCTCTTTTGGTCAGGTTCAGTGGATCCAACACTTCAATCAGATGAAAACTTCCCTCTACACTGAAATGTCTTCCTGCCAGCCCAACCTGAGAAGAAAGTCCTGTCAAACGATCAAAATAATTTTCGATTCTGTCTGGATTCAGTGGGTTTGGCTGTGAGAAATAATAGACAGATACATCTTTCCCGTTTTTCAGGACAGGAATATACCATGTACCATCGTTGTCCTTATAAGGGTGCTGTACAAACACACGGCTGTCTGTCGCATAACCAAACAGAATCTTCTCTTTCTGATCTGCGCCGGGCTCCAGCTTGCTCGGAGTGAAACCAAACTCACTGTAAATTTTAGAAATCGTATCATCTGGTGTAGCTCGCAAATAATAACGACTGGCTCGGCCACTGTTTGCTTTGATTATGTAATGCTGCTCAGCATTAATATTTTTTATCAGCTTATAATGTCCATCGATAAATACATAAAAACTAATATTTGCTTCTTTTGTTGCTGCCGGTTTTTCTGTATTATCAGGAACAATCACATATGGACGTACTGCATCATCTGGCTTAATAGTAAAGCTCATGGTATGCTTTGCTTCATTTTTACTCCATGTAACTTCTGAAAGAGTACCATCTTCCTTTCTGCATTCCCAGTTTATATCCTGCGTTTGTTCTTCTACACGCGGCTTTGTACTAACTGTTCTTGTAAGTGTTGACTTTCTTGCAACAAAATCAATTGCCGGAAGATCACGCAAAGCTGTTTCGCTGTAAACCTGTCCATCTTCATCCTGTACTGTCACACTGTAAAAACCGTTATAGCTATCATTGTCGTGTTCGAATAAGGTCTTTGCACTCATGGTATCAATTTTTTCTCCATTTGGCAGGTAATACACATCCATCGGCTCTCCGGACTTTCCTATATAAATACATTCATGACCTTCTATCGTGTATTTCCCTGCATTATGGATTGTATCGTAATCTCTCTTGGAATAATAAAAACGCTCTTTTGCTTCATTTTGAATAGAACCATCGTAATGAAATTTTTCAAAATGCTTTTTTAACTCATCATTAGAAATATAATAATAAACTGTTCCCGGCTTTGTTGTAGTATCTTTTATAACAGGAATTTCTTCGTTTAGAACATTATATCTCTCATTATTTACAAAAGTATAGAATTTAATGTTCAAGGTTACTGGTGCAAAAGTGTTGCATGCAACCGTATATGGTTGCTCTATCTTTCCAATAGAAAAGGTTAGTTTATCGCCCTGTTTCACCGGAGAAATTGTTTTATTTTCATCCTCACTGGCACAAAGCCAGTCGCTTTCCTTCGTATCTCCAGGATCAACGGAAATTGTGACCGCAGAATCTTTCTTATAGTAACTCACAGTTCGATTTCCATCCGGATTGATCACTGTAACCGAATAGAAACTGTTCTTATTCTGCTTAATCTGGTCTGAATTATTATCCGGAATTTTTTCGCCATCAGATGCTCCTTTTGGCATATAATAAACGTCTGTTGGTACAGTTGCTTCCTGCTTGTCCAGGTTATAAGATACATATTGCTGTCCTTTATAAGTTACCACTGTCGCCTGTGCTAATGTCTTCTCACCACGGACTGTATATGGAAAATAATTTCCGGACTGTGTTTCCTCTGCATTCAAGCCGAACTCTCTATAAATCTCAGCAAGATCACTGACAGATAAATAGCATCTGCCCTGACGGTTCCATTTATACACCTTTTTCAGTGAATCAGCCGGCAGCTTTCGAACCTCATTGTCTGCATATATATAAAACTGAATGTCAAAGGCTGTCTGATCCGCTCTCTGGATCACATAAGACTGTGTGATCTTTCCGATTGTGAACCTCGTCTGGTTCCCTGATTCCCGTATACCATCTATCACCTTATCATCTGTTCCCATACAGGTCCATTCGATCTGGTCTGTCTGGTCCGACAATTGGGGATTAAAATCAGCCACAGCTTCTTCCACTACAGTTCCTGTTAATGCATAACGAATCCGATCCTGCCCTTCTCCCTTTACCTCTACGGAATAAAACGAGTTGTCCTTTTTTACAGAATCTTTTAAATTTAATGCAAGGCCTTTTCCATTTGGAAGGTAGTAAACATCTATCGCTTCCCCTTGTTTATTCTGTCCATAATTGTAAGAAACATATGTCTTTCCGGATTCTGTGTCTGTATAAACTTTTCCGTATTCTATCCCGCTTTTTCCCCGGTATGCAGATACAAACTTATTATTTGCATCCGGATTCTGATTCTCACCATTTTTCACAAATCCAAATTCTTCATATATCAGGAGCAGGTCCTCGATGGAAACACCATAGTAGGTAGTTCTTCCGTCTTTCCATGTTGCAATGCCGGTAATGTCATTATGCTGAAGCTTTACCTTGTTTCCATCAATAATGACATAAAAATCAATATCAAATCCTTCGGAAATCTCCTGAAGTTTCGGTGATTCCTCTTGTGCAATCTGCTCCTCGAAGGCTTTTTCTTCTTCTGAAAGCTCTCCCTGGGATGGAGTAATTTCTTCCTCCGGAATCTCTTCTAATGGCGGGGTGATTTCCTCTCCAGGAGTCTCTTCTAATGGCGGGGTGATTTCCTCTCCAGGAGTCTCTTCTGATGGCGAAGTATTTTCTTCTTTCGACGTCTCTTCCGACAATGATGTACTTTCCTCCGGAATAAAATCTTCTGTGCGCATTTCACCCTCTTGAGTACTATTTATATTTGGAATATTCTCTTCTTCCACTGAAACTGCCAAAACTGTCGTTCCTGCGCTATTCATGCACAAAACCAATAAAAGTGTCCAGGCTATCCATCTTAGCCATCTCTTTTTCCTCTTCACACAAATTCCTCCTAAAAACATATTTTCCTTTTCTCAACTATCTGCCTTTTTTATCCATTCCTTCTGCATTGCCGCTGCTATAAAGCACTGCAATAGTTTTTTTGAAAATACACCACATTCACCGTTGGCAATCATTCTTATGGCTTCTTCATGCTTTAATTTTCTTTTATAGGGGCGTACACTGACCAATGCATCATAAGCATCCACAAGGCCTACTACCTGAGCACAAAGTGGTATTTCATCACCTTTTAGTCCATCCGGGTAACCAGAACCATCATATCTTTCATGGTGATATCTGCATATTTCATAGCTATACTTATTAAGTTTTTCTGTCGTAGCTCCTCGTGGAAACCGCAATGTCATCTCTGCCCCTGTAAGAGGATGCTGCTTTACAATTTCCATCTCATCAGCTGTTAATTTACCGTTTTTGTTCAATATCTCTATCGGCACACGGATTTTTCCAATATCATGAATCGGAGACAGATGAGAGACATTTTCTATTTCTTCCTCTGTAATCCCATACTCCGGATAGTTTTTCTGTAGTTGAAGATACACTTGTTTTGTATAAAAACAGATATCATCCTGATGTTCTGTTTCTATAAGATTATTGTGATTCAACACTGCAGCCAGAAGCGAAACCATTTTCCAATACTGTTTTGTCTCATCCTGTGCTTTTTGTCTTAATTCCCGTTCCATATTTACAATTGTGTTAGGAATAACTTTTGCATTATGGAATGTAATAACAGCAGTTTTCTCATTTTCATCCACAAATCTTTTTACTTCCATCCAAACATAAGTCTCTGAGTTTTTCTCGCTTCTTCTTTGATAAACGATATCTTCTTCTGAACAGCCCTTTTTCAAATGCTCTGTCAACGAATCGCTTTTCAAAAATTCCTGCAGTTTTTCACAATCCTTTTCACATACATATTTTTCACAATATACTTTCAGAAAATCATCATATGTTCCTGCAGTTTTTACATCATCATAAATCCCCCTGTTATGAGAATAGATACATTCATAACTGTTTTCCGCTAAATTAACTTTCAGAATGATATAAAATCGCCCAAAATATTCATCTTTCCCAGGTCTGATAATATCAGAGATTTTCACATTTTCTAATCGGTTATTGTAAGTGTTCTGTAAGTCCAATAAGACTTGATGTACTTTACAGCAATCCGTATAGTTTCTGGAGCAAAATCCATCCTTTTCAAGACAGCGACTGATTGCCATTGTTGATTCCATACATGATATGACATCAAATAAAGAAATCTTTTCTGAATTTTTGGCAAGGGCATATCCTCCACTGATACCTTCAGAAGCTGAAATAATCTTCTCTTTTTTTAACTGCTTTGTGATTTTGGGAATATAGCTCTCCGGAATCTTTAATTCAGAAGCTAATTTTGCCGTTGTAACCCTGCGCTTTTTTATTGCCAAATAACAGACAATCCTGATTGCATAATCCGTTGTATTTGTAAGCTGCATAAGTGCTCACCTCTCTCTTTTTTCTTTGTCCCGTACATAAACTCATTGATTGAAACAGGAAGATTCAAATATGTTTTCCAATTCTTATGCCTCATTTTTCGCATCTTCCTTCCTGTTCTTCTGCTTCTCCATGAGTAATCCGCAAAGGCAGATAACTGAGCCAAAGAATAAGAACAAATAGCCTGCAACCGGACTATCATCACCTGTCTTTACCGGCGAACCATTATGAATAATATCCTTTGATCTTGGGGAAGATGGAACCGGGTTTTGATTTTTACCAGTTTGACCGGTATACGAGTTTTTGAATGAAACCTTCGATACTTTATCTCCATTTTCATTTTTGACCACTGTTACCGCCATCAGTTCATTATTGGAATCAAAGAATCCTTCAATCGTTACATCATAGGTTTTTGAATCATATGTATAATTTTCTTTATTCTCTGTTGCCTGGTACAGCTTGTAATGATATTCTCCTGCCTGTCCGACATTCATAATCAGCTCTGTAGAAGAATTGCCACTCATATTCCAGGTAAATGTTCTTCCATTGCTTCCCTCCGGCATTGGATTTTGTATCTGATCTGCTATTAAAACATAAGAGCCTGTTTTGTCAGCATCTACAGAATTGTTCGCTTCAAATATCTGTTCCACTGGTATTTTCACTGTTGTGTTTTTGCCAGCTGCCAGTACTGGTTTTTGAACACCCAGAAAGAATATCATGGACAGGAATATAACCATGGCTATTTTTGTCAAACGTGTTGTTCTCATGCTTCTCCCTCTCCTTCTTTCTTCTTGTTTCTTTTCTTTTCTATCTGTCTTGCTATCAGCATCAGTACAAGGACAATCAGGATAAACCATACAATAACTGGCACTTTTCCTACTGCATTTTTCAGTTCATCAATTCCTGTACCTACGTTTTTGGCTTTTTCTTTTTCCGGATATATCTGATCTGTTAAGCGTCCCATCAGGATATTTCTTCCATTTGTCATATCCGATGTACAGGTGGTCAGCAAAACCAGATGATCATCTTCCGTTATATTCATATCTCTTTTATATAAAACATTGTTCTCGATTTCCTGCAGATACTCCTGTTTCGCTTCTGGTGTGTCCAGACACACATTGAAAATCGTCTCATTATAAGCATCTACCTGTAACAATGCGTAGAATTCAATTCCATGATTTTTTCCATCAAAGAACAGATTTCCATATGGATGTTCGTTGAAATACTGTTCATTTGTAAATTCACCGATATCTCCAAACATCATGTGCTTTTCCATATGGTGACCATATATAATATTATCAAAATCCGAAAAATCCGGCTTATTTGCACAATGTAAAAAGATTGCTCCGCTTAAGGAATAGTTTCCTTCCGCATCTGTATTCATATAAGTATCATCATTGTCCGTCTGCACCAGTGGATAATTGATATTTGTGTCATTCACTCGTATCCATCCAATCACATCCGGATTGATTTTCTGTAATTCTTCAAAAGATTTTGTATTCTTTTCTGTCGGAATATATGCTTCATAGTTCTTTGCATCTGCTGTCTGGTATACCTGGTGGGAGTCCCACAGCATATAACCTGAGAGAAACATGGCTGCAAGAATCAGCGATAAGGCTGTGAAGTTTACAATATGGTCTAATCCTCTGATAATTCCTTTCAGCACTTTCTTCATCCGAAGCATATGTACAAGTTCCTTTCACCATTTCTGTTTCTTTTATATTTATCAAAACTGGTTCATCTGACCAATTTGCTCGCAAAATTAGCAAAAAGGGATGCGGCGGAGCAACGCCGCACACATCCCCTTTCCTGGTTGCTATATTTTATTATTTCTGTAATCTTCTGCGTTTGAATCCTACAAAAGCAATCAGTGCTACACCGCAAAGTGCAATCATCAGAACGTATGGAAGAGTGTTCATGATGATACCAGTTACAGGTACATCGTTGTATGTATTGGTTACATCAACGGTATTCTGTTTCCGACCTAATTTTTCCTTATTTACCACTGTAAGTTCTGTACTATATTTTGTAGCACTAACAGGAGTCAA
The DNA here is from genome assembly GCF_003460565.1 of Blautia sp. AF32-4BH. NCBI lineage: Bacteria > Bacillati > Bacillota > Clostridia > Lachnospirales > Lachnospiraceae > Blautia > Blautia sp. AF32-4BH. The sequence continues at coordinate 12,544 of NZ_QTVL01000018.1, forward strand.
CTGAGTACCATTGATAGTAATCACTGCACTACCTTTATAGTTTTTAGCTGCAGACTCTTTTACAGTAATTATTGTTCCTACTGGAACACCAGTGAACTTCATGTTTTCATTTGCTTTCAACTTGAATGTGTATGTTCCGCCCTCAACAGATGTAACAGTATCTCCATTAGCAGCCTTGATTCCGCCAAGTGTGTTTGCATCTGTTCCATCCGGGAATGCAAATGTTGCTGTGAAAGCGAACTCATCGTCAGGAGTTGTTGTTGTACCATTTGCATTAACAATCTTTTTAGACACATTCAAAGAGCCAAACTTATTATAAGTCGGATCTGGATCTGTAGGATTTGTACCTGTACCAGCTTCCTGTACATAAGTGTTAGTAAAGTTGAAAGTATTAGTATCGGTATTTCCAATATCTACTTTACCAGTATCTGTCTGACCTTCATCATCTCTCACTTTATTTACAACGATATTAGAAATTTCTGTACCAGTTGCACCATCTGTAACATATACATCCATTGTATACTCAGCCCCTGACATGATCATTTTTTCATGATCACCGTTGACTACTGCTGGATCTGCTGTCTGTATCTCTTTTACAGTATACTCATACTTTCCTGCTTCTTGATATATCGGAAATGTAATCTGACCTCTCCTAGAAATTATTCCTGTTTCAGTATCGGTAAATGATATCTCCGGCATAGTAACCGCTGCATCTGTTGTAATTATACCAGTTCCTGTCTTGACCTGCTCTGCTGTAAAGCTAAACTTCTCAGCCTTTCCGGCCTCTGTCTTGTAGGTCTTAGTAATCCATGCCTCCGTTGTCTTGCCCGGATCAGCCGCAAATGTTGGCATTGCCATTCCCATCGTCATGGCACCAGCAGCAACAACTGCGAGCACTTTTTTGAACATTTTATTCATGCCCATAGTGATTCCTCCCTTGTAAATAATATTGTTTGTTTTTATTTGATTAACGAAGGAGGGGATTAGAGTCCTCTGGTTCGAATAACCGCAATCGCTTTTCCTTTGACGTCTTTAATATTGATGCAGCCATAGATTCTGCTGTCTGACGCCTCCGGTCTGTTATCACCCAGTACAAATATCTGACCTTCGCCAACAGTGATTGGAAAGTCAACTCCATTTTGAAACTGTGTGGTGTCAAAATAAATATCCTGTGAAATCTGCGTAGCGCCGTTAATCATCAAACCGTCTTTTGTTATATCTACGGTATCACCTGCGACTGCTACGACCCTGCCTGTGGTTGTTCTGCCATCTTTCTTAAATACTGCAATATCACCGGACACAAAACGCTTGTCCAGTCGATAATACATGACCAGATCACCATCTTTTATTGCTGGTTTCATAGATACGTCATTGATTCTCGCCATCCCGTACATAAATGTAAAAACAAGGATGACCGCCAAAATGATAAGAACAATCTTCAATAACAGCTGAAAGATATCTTCTCCCAGTGTCGTTTCCTGTCTGGGAAGCTGTTTCTCATTATTCTGTTCTTTCTCAACCTGTTTCTTTTTCATGATTCATTCCTGCTTCATATCAACTTAGATAATCAAGGTATCCTTTTATGTACTGGTTAAAGTATAGCACTTGTTTTTTGCAAAAATAATACAGAGAATAGGAAGATATTTTCACGTTTTGCTACAAAAAATTTGTAGTTATCGGTTTTTCGCAAAAAAAGAAACCATACCATAGAGATATAGTTTCTCTTTGAATTACAGTGTTTCTGCCATTTTGAATAAAACGATTCCATTTCTAACAGCCAGCATCTCAGCAGAATTCTTGAAATCAATGCCGGAAATATCTTTTATTTTTTTCAATCGCCCTGAAAGAGTACGATAATTTACATAGAGTTTTTCAGCTGCTTTATTCGCACTCTTATCACAGTCCAGATACGCCTGCAACGTTTCAATCAGTTCTCCATCATGTTCTTTATCATACCAATATAATTTCACAAGTGACTCTGGCACATATTCCATCAGTTCATCACGATTTTTGATTTTTTCAAAAATCTGGAAAAAACCGAGCTTAGAAAAATCGGCTACCGATATATTCTTATCACCATAGAGATATCTGAGCATATCCATATAGTCTATGATTTTCTTTGAATCCTTAAAAGATTTTTTCAAATCTCCATATCCATTAACAATACTTCCAATGCCAATCTGAAAATCCGTTGTCTTATTTCTGTGAAAAATCTGCTTCTGTACTGTCTGATATAATTTTTCCATTTCTTCCCGGAACCCTGCTTGTGTTTCCCCAGGCTTAATTTCATGAATACACACAATCTGATTCAGATTCCGGTAAATATGTTCATCCGGAAGTAATCTCTGAATCTCGCCTTCTATCACTCCGATTTCTTCTAATTCTTCTTTTGTATAATAATCTTCGCTATTGCTTGAAATCGTATGAAAACTTACCACACAATATTGATCTGTATCTTCCAATTTTAGCATTCTTGCAGCTTTACTCAATTCATCGCCCGTTAATAAACCATTAAGCAAGCTATATTCAATATCTCGTTGATATTTTTTTTCTATCTCATTTCGAGCATATGTTTCCATAAAACTATACTGTAAAGTAAAAACAGCATTTTCCAATGCCATATAGTCCAGTATTGTTAATGGCATATTCACTTCCGTGACTACCAAATAAACTTCTACCCGACCTAACACATGTATTTTTGTAATATATTGCGTATGCTCTTTTCTCTGTTTTTTGTATTCAAATCTGGTAACAATATCCGGTTTATATTTCTCAACATTTTTCTCAAATACAAAATCAGACAGATCCTGCGTTGTGGACGCACAGCAAGTTAAGTTACTATAATATAACGCTACCGGATTGCCAATCATAGAAGACAATAGAAACAAAATATTTTTAGTTGGATCTTCAAAATTCTCTCCATCCAATAACATGTTAGAAATATTGTCGTGTGTCAATTTGAAATAAATCAACCGTGCGATATTTTCATCATAGATCTGCAGAATAACATATTTTATAATACCCCAATAATACTCATCTTCCGAAATTTCTATCACTGGAATATTACGTTCCGAACAAAACTTTAATAAAATATCATAATAATTGACTTTCTGTACCATGTCCAGATGCTGCTTTATAATAAATCCACTGACCTGTTTCTTCTCCAGTTCATTCAAATGTTTCCGAAACTCTCTGTCCGTTTCTCCGAAATACACTTTCATATTTGTAAGAAGAAGCTCTCCTCCAGTCAGATATCTTTCCATATCTTCTATTTCGATAATTCGTATACCTTTAATTTCCTGATTCAGATTTTCTTTACATGTCACTAATCTCATATCAGGAAATTGTTTCGATTCTAATAATTGTTTTACCGTATAAGCCATTCAGCACCTCGTCAAATTCGTCTTTTGTTGTCTACTTTGGTTGTACCAGCATCTGATGTTGTGTTTTCAAAAGTGGCATAAGTATACAGTATAATTATACCCCCCCCCCAAAATTTTCTGTCAATTTCTTCATGCGTATAAAATGCATATTTTATATAGATTCAAATAAAAAAGACAGCTCGCATCTTTGTCGAACTGTCCATTACTTCTTCAGGCTGCGGATAAAAGTCATAAAAATTTCTCTTTCCTTCTCATCCAAGCCATCCCAAATCTCAAGTATTTCTTTTTGCTCTTTTGTCAGATCCAATCTGCTTTCATCATCTGAAAAAAATTGTGCGATTGTAATTTCAAAAGCATCACATATTTTTTCCAGATTAGCCATCGTCGGCATACTCTTCTGATTCAGCATATTTCCCAGAGCCGTCTGCGTTATTCCTGTAAGCTGAGCTAACCTATATTTTGTATATCCTCGCTTCCGGCATAGTTCCGCAATTCTTAACGGAATATACTCTTCCACACACAAGTATATACACCTCTCTTCTAGTCTATGATACCAATATTGTACCTGTTGACCAGAAGATTTATTAGACATTTATTTATTGATTATATACTCTTGTACGCAAGACTATTCAAGTAAAAAAATATAGCTGGACAGTCCACGATATTCAGTTGTTGCATATATTTATGATACTTTCTACGAGGAAATCTGTCAAATACATGTTGTTAAAAAATGATATTATAACTCAAAAAATCCTGATAGATAACTTTATCTATGCAGTTACCTATCAGGATGGGAATTTTATCTTACACCACGATCAGCTCCTCTCTCCGGCTTCTGTTGATATTGTCAGTATATATGAAGTTTTGGCTTTATCTTGTAGTTTGCGAATATCCGTATAAATAGAAAAAGCCCTTTGAGAAAAGGATTTCTCCTCTCCCAAAGGGTAGTTTAACTTTTACTTAGAATTATCTTTTTTAATAACTAAGTTATAATTGCTATCATAATACAGTCCAAGTTCTCTACACATTCTATCGTTCACATTATCTAACGCTTTCTTATATTCTGCATACGTTGGAGACAGAACCATTAAATTAGGAATGAATATATCGTTATATCCTTTATTTTGTAACTCTTTCTGCATTTTTCTCTGTGCAATAAATGCTGGATGGTATTTCATTATACCGTTTTTCATTTTAGCACCTTTCCATACTTTTTCTTTTAGTCTTTCATATTCACTTTCACTCATATCACGATAATAGGCTATCATCTCATCTGCGGTTCTGGTTTCTTGTGCAATCCCACCTATCATCTTCGCACCTATTCCCATAATAAAAGGAACTTTCAATGTCGTTTCATCGCAATATTCTAATATATTATGTAGTGCCTGCTTCTGTTCCAGAGTCTTCAACCTTACATTAAGAAATGGTTTGAAATGACTTTTAAAATAATCTCCCCATTCTTTTCCCGGTAGCAAAGACTCAATTGCATTTTCAACGGTTTGATAATCAAGTGCCTCATTTGCTTTGTCTGCGTCACCATCATCTATAAATTGCTTCAAAGCTTCAAGTTCTGAGTCTTTTAAAACTTTTTCCTGCACTTTTTCTTGATAAATACGAAGAAGAATACTTTTGTCGCCAGTTTCCAAAAGGCTCTGTATGTCTTTAATACTAATACCGAGTTTTCTATATACTGAAATCTTTTTTAAAGTTTCAACATCTTGTGCAGTATAGTTACGATAACCATTGTTATCTTTATCCACTGACAGCAATCCTTTTTCTTCATAATACTTAACTGCACGCTTTGTCATTCCAACCTCATTTATAATTTCATTTAATAACATCCGATGCACCTCCTTATGATTTATGTTGATAGTATAAGCGTATACGCTGCGTGCAGGTCAAGAGTTTTTCGTCTTTCTTCTAAAAATGGGCAATCCCGATTTCAGGACTGCCCATTCATTCTGCCAATTATGCGATTTTTTCTTGCTTGCACCGATTTCTGCATCAATTGATGTAAGTTTGATGTAAATCGCTGTTTTTTTAGTTTTTTATCAAATGAAGTACGTCCCGTCTATTCGGTAAAACGGTACATCTTTACATCATCTTAATAGAGCTTTGCACCTGCTGGAATATGGTCATCAACCATCAGAAGATGGAGCTTTTCTTCGCCTTCTTCTTCGTGGATAGCACTGAGGAGCATACCGCAAGAGTCAATGCCCATCATCGCTCTCGGTGGAAGATTTGTGATAGCGATAAGCGTCTTTCCAACCAGTTCTTCAGGCTCATAAAAGCTATGAATACCGCTTAAAATGGTTCTGTCTGTGCCTGTTCCGTCATCAAGAGTAAACTGTAACAGTTTCTTTGACTTCGGTACTGCAACACACTCTTTAACCTTTACTGCACGGAAATCTGACTTACTGAATGTATCAAAATCAACAAATTCCTCAAATAAAGGCTCTACCTTTACCTTAGAAAAATCAATCTTTTCAGACTCAGTTTTTACATTTTTTTCAGGTGCTTCAGAAGCTGTATTATTTACATCATTTTTCTTATTTACACCATCTAAGGACTTCATTGTCGGGAGCTTTTTTGTGGTTCTTTCATACTCGACCAAGCTGGTGTTAATACTATTAAATTCTCCATATTCCAATTATCCCCCATACTTCATATTTTTGCTCTACTTTGAGTCACTTTGCGGGCAAATGATGTAAAATATGATGTAAATGATGTAGGACGATAGTAGTATATGCAAGAGCATAGTCATATACAAGAAATTATAACTTCTCTTATTTACAATGTCAATCCACATCAAAGTAACGCAGCCTTATCTTTTCCTGCTTCAGAACAAGAAAAAAGAACACACAACACTCTGTATGTTCTCTCTCCGTATGTAAAGTCCAATATTATACTATGAAGTAGCTATCCAATCCTTTGAACTCTGCCGCTTTCATTTCCTTTGTAACATCAGCATAGATGTTCAGTGTGGTTGAAATGTCTGAATGTCCAAGTGCGTCTTGAATAACCTTTATATTTACTCCAGCTTCACACATTCTTGTTGTAAATGTATGTCTAAGCGAGTGACAGCTAAAATGAGGAAGTAACACATCAGGTTCATCACTGTGCAAGAACTGCTCATCATTGCAATCACGGATAATTCTTCGGATTGCTTTGTTGAGTGTGGCTTGGTGCTGTGCCTGACCAAAACGATTGATGAAAATAAAATCTGTATATCCGTCAATCGTGACCTCGCAATGAAGTCCTAAATCTTCCTGCTTCTGTTTCTCCTGTTCAAATGCTTCTCTCACAAAACCGAGCATTGGAACCTGCCTCATACTCGCCAGAGTCTTCGTTGTATTTACATTGAAATAACAGCCGCTTTTACTTCCCTCAGTCCTATGGTCATAATATACAAGAGTATGATTAACATCAATCATTCCACTTTCCATATCAATATCACACCATCTCAATCCAGTCACTTCTCCCACACGAAGTCCAGTTCCTATCATTACTGCAAAGACCGGATACCAGTGTTCATATACAGGGTGGGTTTTCAGGAAATTCAGAAATAGCTCCTGCTCCGGTTTCGTCAACGCTCTACGCTTTTCCGACTGAAAACAATGTGCTTTTTTCAATTCTCTCAACACATTATCTGACGGGTTATTTCTGATAAAGTCATCATCGACAGCAATCTGTAAAACCTGATGAAGAACCGTATGTATATTATCAATCGTTGAAGGCTTCAAATTTCTTTCATCAACAAGATAATTGTAGTATTTCTTAATATCCGATTTCTTCAGCGTTGATATTCTTTTACTTCCAATCACTGGTCGCACAAAAGTATTGTACATATATTTGTAATTTTCAAAGGTATTATTCTTCAGCCCTCTTTTCATATTTGCCCAAAGGTCAAATAATTCATCAATGGTTGTGTATCGTGCTTCGGTCTTAATACCATCACATTTATCTTTCTGAATACGCTTCTCTTTTTCTCTCAGGTCATCTAAAGTTCTTGCGTAAACAAATCTTCTTTTCATCTGGCTGTCCTGCCAGCTAAATTGATAAGTACCGTCTTTTCTCTGAACCTCTCCGGTTTTCAGAACAACCCTTGATTTATCTTTTCTTTTTGTCGCCATTGTATCCTCCTAAATTCTAAACTGCTTATCTATATATTTGTCCAGTCGTTCCCTCACAATATGGATTTTATTGCCTATCCATATTGCAAAGGGACAATCTGCTTGATTAGATAACTCACGCAACTTCGTTCTTCCTATACCGGAATATGCTGCGGCTTCTTCGATTGTCAGCCACTTTCTTTCCCATATCGGTTCTTCAGCATTGCTTATGAGTTTTTCCTGATATGTTCTTACTTCGGCAAGTAAGCGTTCATCATCATTCAAGGAAAGTAAGTTTTTCAATGTATTCATCAAAAATCCTCCTCTTAATCATTCGACGATTTCCTATATGAAGAACAAATGGGCATTCTTCTTGGCTTGTCAGTTTTCTCAGTCTTTCTCTACCTATACCAGAATATTCAACTGCTTCATCAATCGTCAAATTAGACTTATGCCATATCGGCACATCATATTTTTTTCGGATAATCTTTTCTGTATCTGCCATTACGGAAGCACCTCCTTGTTTTTTTCTGCCCTTATGATAATTAAAAAATGGCGATGAGCCTATTATGCGAACCGACCCATCGCACATTTTACAAATCAGCTATATCGAATACGCATTATCAAGATATTCGTCCAGTTTTCTTCTTTTAATCAGTCGCTTACTTCCATTCCAAAGAACAAAAGGGCAAAACTCCGAGTCGGACATTTCTCTTAATTTTCTTGAACCAATCCCACAATAAGCTGCGGCTTCTTCTACTGTAAGATTGGACTTCTTCCAGATAGGAATAATGATTTTATTTTCTGTCATTGCTCCCCCTCTTTTCTTTCTTTGACGAATATCTGTCGGTAACAACATAATCCCAACCATCCCCATCACATTTATCACATCTGTCTTTTCGCTTTGCAAATGGGTCAAGTCGCCTTACAATATAATCTGGATTGTGAATGTAATCATTCAGGCACTTCGGGCATAGGCAGCGAATATTTTCTTTTCCCTCCGGCTTGTAAACCCAAAGTCCAAAAGTCTTTTTCAAAGTTGCATTTATCTGTCTGAAAAGTTTATCGTCATCTACCGTACCTATGTATTCACGCAAATCCTCTCTATTAACTGTCCGTATCTGCTCCAGAAGAACCATTGACGGTTTCTTCAGTCCAAACTCCTCGCCGAGAATAATGTGCGATGGCAAATATCTTTTCTTGATTACACTTGTAACCGCTGCAACAATAATCGTCGGAGCATTCTGGTTATAATCGTCCGCCTGAACGACAAGCACCGGACGCTCTCCGCTTTGTACTGAACCACTGTTATCTCCAAAGTCATAGTAGAATAAATCCCCACGACAAATCATTTTTTCTTTCATATACATAACCTCACAAGAATCTAATTTTTAAAGTGTCATTCGTATCCGGAATGAAATAACCCCTTCACTCATTTGGACAAAGGGGTATGAAATGCACACCCAAAATCAGAGATTTTCATAAAATTTGATAAAGTTTTTCTTTGCCGCTGCAATAGACTTATCTACGGAGCTGTAATATACGCCCTCCTGCTTTGCAATCGCTCTGGAACTCAGACCGCAGCACACATTCTTCATAAGACGTTCCCTTTGAAGTGGCTGCAACATTGAAAGTGCTATTCTTGCTTTCCTGATTTCACACTGACGCAATTCTTCTCTTTCCAGTTCAAGCCTTTCTTCCTCTGCTTTTTCAAACGGGTCGTCAAACATAATGGCAAGTTCTTTATGGAACTGTGAGGACATTTCATCGTCATATCCATAGCAGTCAAGTGTGCGACTGCTTCTCTTTGCATACTTGTCCTCATTTCGGTTTGCATCGTCAATTACCTCTCCCTGTGCAATGGAAAGATGTACAAACGGAGAATATCTTTCTATAACAAGGGGATACTTCTCCCAAAGCTCTTTTACAGATAATTCCGTAATAATCGCCCATCTTTCATCTCCGGTATAACCGTTATATTCGTATTTAAGGTTTATCAGTTTACAATCCTTTGCAAATAATTCTTCTTGTTCTGTTAATGTAAGTTTGTTTGTCATTTTCGTAATCTCCTTTGAATTTTGAAAAATTGATAAGTTTCAAAATTCGGAGATTACGGGTACTCAGCTATCTGGCACTGCCATACGTTATAAAACATAAAAGTCCTTTCCCAAGTAAGGGAAAAGACCTAATACTGCACGAAGCATAATCGAATAAAACAGCAACAAAAAAAGCACCGTCGAATCTGGACAGCAAAGAATATTTCTATTCTTCACTTATCCGGCTTCGTACGGTGCTTGGTAGTTTAGCAAATAAATTGCTTATCTCCGCTTACTCGATTAGAAATCGTTTCGATATTTACTTATAATCTTCATCGCCTGCAATTCCTGCCATATCCATTCCTACGGATTCTTCGGAAGTAAGCGAGATTTAAGATGTGGACATTCTTGCATTTCTGACACTTCACACTCAAATGTCCGGTTGCGTCTGAAAAAACTCTCTGTATCCTAAACCCGCAAGTCGGGCAGAGAATATCACGCTCTTTCAGGCTTTCTGCTTCTACTCTTGACAGAAGCAACCTCTTTTGTATTTCAGGTGCTACCTGAGTCTGTAATCTCATTGCGAAACACCTCCCAGATTTAACTCATTGGAAATGTACTCAAGGATATTGTGATACTCAAATAGTCCCATATCTCTCAATCTGATAACCAAGGCTGTATAAGATACTCCGATATAAGCTGCCATTCTACGGATAACTGCTTTATCCTTTGACGTAATGGTATTATCGCCATAAACCTTTATCGGATTTGACTGATTATATTTCGCCAAGGCATTTTCAATAATTCTTCTCGGCATAAGAAGCGAAGCTCCCATTGTATCTGCCTGCCACTCAACAGACGCAAACATCTGAGCCAGTTCCTCTTTGGAATAACTACGCTCACTGTCATACTCTGCATGAAAGCGTCCTTCACTCGGCATTGCATACATCTTACTCAAGATATGATGTGACGCTTCGTGTGCCATTGTAAACCTGCGACGTCCCTGCTCCTTTTCGGCAAGAAGAAATTTATCAAGTACGATGGTATCTTTCGGGAAAACAAAGGGAATAATTTTTCCGTCCTGATGTACCAGCAGTGGTGTTGCTCCATCTGCCAGAAAACCAATCCTGCCTGCATCATCTTCTGCGAAAGAAGCGTATTCAATTCGTAACATAAGAAATTCTGTAATGAAATGTTCTATGTCGATGGATTGAATCACTCGATTGCTAAACTTATTAGCATAAGCTGTTATCAAGCCTTCGCTGATTTCTTCCAACTCGGCTCTTGACATATAAATACTCAAGTTGTGTCCACCTCCGACTCCACCTTGTCCGGCGGTGCAACTCCTCCGGCAAAGTTCTGTTGTATTTCCGCACTATCCAAATTGATTAGATAGCGAATTCCTTCAAGTGTTCTCATTCGTCTGTCCTCTGTTATAGTTCTTTGATGATGTGACAAGCCACACCCTGAATGCAGCACTCATCTACAATGATGTCTTTCATCTTCTTATTTTCCGGATGGAGGATGATTTTCTTATTCTCATCATCTCGGAAGTAGCGTTTCAATGTATTCTGATTATCCACAAGGGCAACTACTATGTCGCCCTCATTGGCTTCTACCTGCTTTTTGACAACCACAAGGTCGCCGTCATCAATCCCTGCTTCAATCATAGACTGACCACTTGCTCTTAATATGAAGAAATCTCCTTTGCCGAAAATAGCAGTAGGAAGTGATACATATTCTTCAATATTTTCTTCCTCATACTGAGGACTGCCACAAGGAATAGAACCCACAATCGGTGTCTGTGTCTGTTCGCCACTGTACTTACGGGTCACATTGGTACGAATCTCCTGCCCGTCGTACTCAATCATATTCTTCTCAGCCATCTCTACCAAGTATTTGTATGCTGTACCTCTGGCAATACCAACCGCTTCAGCAATCTTTGTAGTCGATGGGGATTGTCTGTTTTGCAGGTAATAATCCTCGATATACTTTTTTATCTCACTCATAAGTTCAGGACTCTTGCTTCTCATACCTGCACCTCGCTTTCTTTTCTATCGGAAGCACTCTGCTTTCGATAGTTTTATTATACCTGATACGAAAAATTTTTCAAGTAGGTTTTTCGCAAAAGAAAAGAGGTGTCGCAATTTGCTAACACCTCAATCATTTGCTACTTCCAAAAGAGATAGGGGCATTATCTGCCCCTATGCTTTTCCTTTCGTTTCTGTTGTTTCAAGTCATATCTGCGTTGCTTTTCTGCTTCTCGTTTCTCTTTACTGATTGTTTTCCTCATCAGTTTATGTTCTTCTCGTTGCAGTTGCAAGGCTTGTTGCGACTTTGTTCCAATACCACACTCAACGGTCTGCTTTCGTGCTTCCCTTTGTATTCGTTTTGGATTTGTCGTTTCCTTTCTGACCGTCACATCAACAGCCGGACTGAATTTGAGCTGACTGTAATATTTCAGAACAAATTCCAATATTTCATAATCTTTTGGTTCTGCTCCAAATGTAATCTTGCATACAGATAATTTTTCATCTTCTATATGCTCAAATACACCAACCCAAAATGGGTCATCAAAATACACTGTCAGTTTTCCGATACTTTCGTCCATAACGAAACCCTCCTAAAATGTATTTTGCAAGAACGGACAACCCGGAGGGCAGGTTACTTACCTGAATGTTTTTCAGACGGCTGGGCTACCTACCAGCTCTAACACATCATACGATGTGCATTGCGTTTTTATCCTGCAATTATATAAAGTGCATTACCACACAATATATCTATTTATTATTTTGTAGTTATAAATCAATCTTATTAAAGATAACAGTTTGTCCTTTCATAGATATTTTCTCGACCTTATACCCATATTCCGTAAGCTCCTTTTTATACTTCAAAAAAGAATGGTCGATTGGTATTCCTGCAATCTGTTTAATTTGCTCAAATGTCATCTTTAAAGATGAATTACCATTATCTCTCACATATTCCCATAGCGAATTATATTTGCTCATTCTATTCGTTTTCCTTTTCTTCATTGTCCTGCTGCTGAAGATAGAACATTGCCTTTTGAGTTTCAATCTCCGCTTTCAGTTCTTCTTTTGTCGGCAGGTATAATTTGTACTTGGAAGCAAATAATTGTTCATTGCCGTGCATAACAGAATAACGGGCAATATCATCATCCGTATCGGAACAAAGAACAATACCGATTGTTGGGTTATCGCCTTCACTGCGTTTCAGTTCGTCATACATACGGATATACATGTCCATCTGTCCTACATCTTGATGTGTTATCTTCTCTGTTTTCAGGTCGATAAGGACAAAGCATTTCAATATGTAATTGTAAAACACAAGGTCAATATAATAGTCCTGCTTCTCCGTATGAATATGCTGCTGTCTTGCCACAAAAGCATATCCCTTTCCAAGCTCCATCAAGAATTTCTGCAAATTGGAAAGAATACTTTTCTCAAGGTCACTCTCTGTAAAATCTGTATTCTGCGAAAATCCTAAGAACTCCGCAACTACCGGATTTTTGATAAACTCCAACTTATCATTTTGATACGATGCAGTCAGTTCCTTCATTTCACTTTCTACAAGCTCTTTTTTCTGAGTTTTGAGCATACGGTAATAATACTGAGAAGAAATATTCCTTTGCAAAGTACGGACACTCCAAGTCTGTTCTGCGGCTTCTTTCTCATACCAATCACGAGCTTCCTTATCTTCTACCTGAAGCAAAATACGATAATGAGTCCACGAAAGTATTGCTCCAGATTGTTGCCTCACTGAGGCAACAATCTCTGGAAACATCTTGTAAAACTTTAAGCAACGATAAAGAGTACCTTTGTCATATCCCTTGCCATAACGATTTGTCAATTCTTTTGACAGTTTCTTTATAATCTGAAGTCCATATTCAGAACGTTCCTGTCCGCCAAGTTCTTCTTCCGCAATTCGGTATCCTAAAAGCCAGTTCCTTTGAACAAGTGCAATATTGACCGCCTGATATGCAGCTTTTTGTGAGGACTCAATAATCCCACACATATCATTTAAGATGTCATCGGTTTTAACAAAATTATCCATAAAACTATTTTGACCGGTTTTTTCTAATTTATTCTCCATAGCCATCGCTCCTTTGGATTCCATTTTTTAATTATTCGCTTTCCTGCATATCCTCATCGGCTTTTGCAATCATCTGTCCGTACTGTTCTTTCACACTCTCCGGTGCAAGTATCTGTACCTTGCCATTAAAGCCAAACACCCAACCGAAAAAGGTAGGACTGGCTGATACTTCGGTCTGTACTCTGAAAGAAGTCATATCATACGCAAGGGTTGTCACATCTTCTCCGAAACGGTCAACCATTGTTTTCATCAGGCTGTTATCACACCGTAAATCCACAAGAACTTTTTCGCCTGAGAACATAAAGAACACTTCTTTTGTGAAATTTTCAATATCAAAATCATCAGGCATTGGGATAATGTCCTTATCCAATATCTCAGGTTTTAAAGCAATACGGTCTACCCTGAAATTGATAACCTTGCTTTTCTTCTCAGAATATCCGATAACATAATAATAGTCCCCACACCAGAGAAGTTTATACGGACTGAGCTTATACACTTCGCCCTTGTTCTTCAGAACCTTTTTCTTTAATCCGGTATAATCGTAATACTGGAAAGAAATCTGTTTACATGCGTTGATGGCATCGTTTATAGCGTCAATGATATAATATATCTGCTCATTATCCGGCTTAATGCGATTGACCACATAGTTATTACGCTTCAGCTTTGCCACCTGCCCCGGACTGGTCATCGTATGTATCTTCTCAATCAGAGTTTCGCTTTTCTTCTTTGTAATGAACTTCGATGACTCCACTGCATCTATCAGCAGTTTCAGTTCCGGCAGTTCAAACTTGCGGCTGGCTACAAAGTATTTGCTCTGCGTAGAATGGATAGTAACAATGTCCATGCCAAACTCCTGAAGTGCAGCAATGTCTTTCGTAACAGTAGTTCTATGTGCAGATATTCCGTATTCATCATTCAATATATTGATTAACTGTGTTGTGGAAAGAGGATTTTCTTCATCGGTTCTTTCCAGTAAAATCTTTTGTAAATATAAAATCCTTGGCTTTGTTTCCATAATTTTTATATACCTATCGCTCCATCAATAGTATCTGTCTACTTTTTCTTTTTAGGCTTAGGTGCTGGTAATTCATCGTACATTGCATTAAATAGTCCTGTTAAAAATTTCTTATTATCCACATCTTCTACAAGCAGCATTTCCTTTGCCCCATCATACGGCAATTCATAAGTAGCTGTCGGCATATATGAAATTGCTGATTTTATCGGTTTTACAAGTAATCTGTCATCATAAATTCCGCCGACAATTTTACCACGATAATAAATAATATATTCGCCCATCATCGCACGGTAAGTAATCTTGTCCAATTCTGCCAACTGCTCTAATACAAATTCCAGATATTCTTTACTTGATGCCATTAGTTGTCCTCTGACCTAATTTCATTTTACTCAATTTATGCTTTCTTTATCGGGTGTCTTATTACCGTTTTGCATTTCTCCGGTGCAACTTTTCTTGGGTCTGATAAATAAATTTCGTGATGGCGTCGCTCATCAGTAAAATCATTTACATAACCGTTTTCTTCAAGATATTTATCCATCATTGCCACGGTTGCAGGTTCATCATCAAAAGCTCCTATATGCATTATCTGTACGCACAAACCTTCGTCAATACTCAAGAACTCTGCACCAGAGAAATCCATCTTTT
The DNA here is from genome assembly GCF_003460565.1 of Blautia sp. AF32-4BH. Taxonomy (NCBI): domain Bacteria; kingdom Bacillati; phylum Bacillota; class Clostridia; order Lachnospirales; family Lachnospiraceae; genus Blautia; species Blautia sp. AF32-4BH. The sequence continues at coordinate 27,845 of NZ_QTVL01000018.1, forward strand.
TCTTTTTTGAAGCAGTTTCTACCGCCCAATCAAAATCTTTCTTTGTAATAAAATCAGGCAGACGAATAACAGAAATCCAGTTGAAAGCTGATTTATCGGTATAATCTATACTTTCAACATTGTCCTGCCACCAAAAGCCCTCAAGCGGTGGTACAACATATTCAAAAAATCCTTCTATTTTGTAATCCGTCTTATAGCTCATCTTGAGAGTATATGCAACAGCATACAAAACACCAATAGCAGTTTTATATTCTCCGCCTTCTTCATTAGGATTTCCTTTACCTCTTACCGCTATATAATTTGCCTTTGGAATTGTCACAATCTGCGGCTTATTCTTCGGCATATAGAACTCTTTATATTCTTTCTTAAAATCAAATGCCATTCGTTTATCCTCTCTGAAAAATCATTTTACTTACCTTATAATTTATAAAACACAATTTGTATATATTTCAAATAAAGCTAAAAGGAATAAATCTTCCATTGTTTCTATAACTTCTCCATCGTATCCTCCCGGAGAACCGTATGATTTATCAATGTTTTTATTTTTATTCCCATAGATTGCTGCAAACTCTGCTATAACAGTAACCAACTGGCACGCCTCTATTTCTTTGCAACTTCCAAAACTATATTCCACCGACAACTGCTGAATTGGTGTTTCCTTTTTGTCATTGCTGTTAAACGCATTAGCCAAAACATCTGTAATATGATTTTGATATTCAAACTCTTGATGTGGAATTGGTTTATCAGCATAGTATTCTAAGCTACGAGTAAAATACTTCCCTCCATCGTAAAAAACACTTTTATCATCAGGGAAGCGTTTATTTAGCACACTTTTTATTGCAACCAAACACTTTTCATAAATATTGTACTCACTGACTCGTAAATCCAAATCACAATATTCCAAAATTCTATTTTGAACCTCTTTAGTACAACAGCAAAATTCTCTATACATCTCTCTATTGTAATAAAACAAATCATTATACATCGTGGCTATTGCACATAACGGAATAAGCCCTCTGTCCTTATAATATTTAGAAATGAATGATACTGCTTGTGCTTTTACACTTTCTTGATGACGTTGCTCATCACGCTTGTCCTGCCTTTTTTCAAACCTCTCCATACGGTTGCTTTGTCTTATTTGCAGGACTGCAATAATAACCGTGACTATTAAAGCAACTCCCGCACAAATAATACTTATCCAATCTGAAACACTCATCATATAGGTTCTCCTTCTACTGTAAACGATAATTTATCGTATCAGTCGCTGATGGTCGCCTGACCGTTCATTAGCATAGGTAGCAACCAGTCACGAAGTTTAACAAGTTCTTGATTTTCGCAAACATTTTTACTTATTTGTGCATATATAGCTTGAGTAGTTTCGTGATAAGCACGTAAAACTGTATCTTCAGGAATAATAATGTGAACGCCTGCTAAATCATCATTGTTTACAGCTTCTTGAGTCGCTCCGTGAGCAAGCATATCTTTATGAATTTCAAAATATGCATTTGAAACATAAGAAGCAATATATTCAAAACTGATTTCGTTGCATTGTAATCCGCAAAATCCTGTTGAAAGAATAGAACTTGAAATAATAGGTTGCATTTCTTTGTTTAGGTAAAGATGTTTAATACTATTTTTCATTTTAGCAAACCATACAGAATTTATACTTGGTTGCATATTAGCACGACTTTCTCTACCGTCGTAATCAACAATAGTTCCTGTTGAAATAGAAGTACCTTTAACATCGGCTGTTGCTAAGTATGTTTTTGTATTAAAGATTTCGACTCCGGGTTTTATTATGGAAGATAAACAGTTTGAAATTACAGATTGAACTTTCCAATTTTCAGGAATATTACGCTTCAAAGTATCATTCCAAACCATTTTCCCACCGGAAGTCTGATAAGGATTGCCGTCGTTATCAGGAAAATCAAATTGGGTAAACCAATAATCATATAAAAGCATAAGTTGCTGCTCTAAATTATCGTTTATATGCTCATTCACTGTGATTTTCTTATCAATAACTCGCAAAACCGAAGAAATACCCTTTTGTGTTTTCATATCTGGCAAATCTATGACTAACTGTTTTAATGTTTCGCCCGGTAAATGCTTTATTGTTGTTTCAGTAAAATGACGTCTAAGCAGGTCATTTCTACCTGATAAGAGAAACCAATAATACAAATATTCTACATCCACTAATTCGGTATTTGGTCTTATTCTGTGTAGTGCTTTCTGTATCTTCATATTTGGAAGTTCATCTCTCCAAATTGCACATCTCCCCGGTTCTCCACCTTCACACATTATCAAGTCCCCATATTTTATACCGTATCGTTCTTCTTCGTCTTTTTCAAATCGCATTAAAGAAAGCTTCTCTAAGTCAAAAGAACCCCATCTGACATTTATATTTGCAAGATATGGTTGATATTCGCCTTTATTCTTTTTAGCATCCAACATTTTTCCCAAGCAAGATTCTGTAATTTCATCCATTCTATATTTCATAATCTGCCTCCGTCAGCCTATATATTTCCTGTGTGCAATTTTTACATTGCTTTGTTTTACCATTGCGTACTGCAAGGTCGTGTCTATCTTCCTATGCCCTAAGAGCTGTTGCAGTTGCTCAATGGGCATTCCTTTGTCTATCGCCATAGTTGCAAGGGTACGCCTGAACTTGTGTGGGTGTACCTTGTGCAACCCTAATTGCTTTCCAAATTCTCTGAGTCTTGTTTCTATACCGCCGATTTTCAACCTTTCGTGCGGTGCTTTCAGCGATACAAATAGTGCCGGGTTATCGTCGGTTCTGCTGTTCAAGTAATTTTGCAAATGTATCTTTGTTCTTGCGTCAAAATAGACCACTCGTTCCTTGTTTCCTTTACCGAACACGATGCATTCACGCTCGTTAAAATCAATATCATTTATGTTGAGCAATACCATTTCGCCGACACGCATACCCGTTGAAGCCAACATATCAATCATCGCCAAATCTCTCGGCTCGGTGCAGTTATCTCTCATAAGCTCCAATGCTTCATCGGAGTATGTTTCTTTAATGTTCGTGCCGATTTTGACCTTGTGTATTCGCCTGACAGGACTTTTCAGTATATAATCCTCGTCCTCAAGCCACGAAAAGAAGCTTGAAAGAATGCGGCGGATATTATCAATCGTAACCTTGCTTGATTTTTTCTTTTCCTGATACTTGGTCAGGTATCGTCTTATGTCGTCAGTTTCAATATGCTTTACGCTTTTGCCGACAGTCGCAATCATCATCTCGATAGTTGTTTTGTAGTATTTAAGAGATTTCTCGGAACAGCCCTCAATTCGCTTTGCCGCTAAGAACAGTTCCATATAGTTCTGCTCCGAGATTTCTTTTTCACTTTCAATTTTTGTTACCTCATAATCAAAAAGTGTATGTTGCAATACCTCTTGCAAGCGTTCTGTCTGTGCGTTATTCAAGAAAGGTAACATAGCCTGAACAACATCTGTAATTAAATTTTGTTTCATTAGTCAATTCTCCTTTTATTTAACTTAGAGAACGACTACGGAGTGGGTAGTCCCCTGATTTAACTCTCGCCACCCACAAGAGTTATGGGATGTATGTTAAACGATAATTTATCAGCAATGGCTTATGATATTTATATGCATAATTTTTTCTCAAAAAAGCCTAATGCTAAACTAAAAGACATTTTGACCGAAGCTGAAAAGTCAGCTATTCAGGTCGGAGAAGCAAAAACATCAAATGGCGAATATCCATTCTTTACAAGCGGTGCAACTATTTTGAAATGGAACGAACCATTTGTTGACGGTAGAAATTGCTTTTTAAATACCGGCGGTAACGCTGATGTTAAATTTTATGTTGGTAAAGCCGCCTATTCAACAGATACTTGGAGCATTTCTGCAAAATCAGAAATGTCGGATTATCTCTACCTAATGTTATTTTCAATCAAGCCTGAACTTGACCAAAAATTCTTCCAAGGAACGGGGTTGAAGCATTTGCAAAAGCCTTTACTTAAAGACAGACCTATCTATGTTCCTGAAAAGCTGGAATTAGAAGCATTTAACCGTCAAGTAATGCCGATGTTTGATATTATTTCTGAGAACACAAGAGAAAATCAACAGCTAACATCTCTTAGAGATTGGCTTTTACCTATGTTGATGAACGGTCAGGCTACCATCAGTGATTGATGTGGTAAATTATCGTTTACCGCACTATTTAAAGCAATTTTCTCATCAAGGCTATTTAAAACTTGAACAATTCTTCTTTGTTCTTCAAGCAATGGATAAGCTATTGGAACATCAGATAAAATATCTGTATTCAAATTAGGCATATTTGTACCTACTGCGTGTGTAACAAGCCATTTTCTAGTTTCTTCTCTATTGAGAAAAAAAGATATAAATTCTGGTTCTACTTCTGATGTTGTTATTCGCACTCGTAAACAACCTGTCCCACATAAAACACCATTATCCTTTTCCTTTATAAAAGCGTGTTTTTCTACATCTCCTCGGCGAGCATATAATATGTCGTTAATTATGGTTTTATATCTTTCAAGTCTTATTGCATCTTCATTAGACACATAATTGATAGATGCATAATTTACTTTCCTATTATCTATGTCTTGTGGCATAACTACTGGGATTCCTTGTTCCACATAATCCGATTGATGTAACTGACTTCCAAATGGTCCCGTAATAATCTCTGATATTTTCCCAAGTGTTGTATATGTCCATTTATTCATATTTTACCTTCTTTAACTGCTCCATAATTTCTGTTTTCAGTTTATCGCCCTCTGCAAAATATTCCTGTAACTTCTCTGCATAAACACTCATACGAGCATTAAATTCGTCCTGTGATAATTCAACATATTCAATTTTCACATCAAAATACTGTCCTGCTGAAAGTGAATATTTCTTTTCTTTGATTTCATCATAGGTAACAGCAACTGAAAAATCATCAACAGCTTCTTTATTAAGGAATGTATCAACAATTTTATCAATCTCAAAATCACGAAGTCTGCGTTTCTGATTATTACCGTCCTTATATTCTTCTCCCAGTTTTGAAGCATCTATCAGTACAACCTTGTCTGTTTTTCTTGAATTATCGAAAAATAATACTGATACATTCGTTCCGGTATTAGCAAATACATTTGACGGCATACTAATACAGCCATAAACAATATGTTCGTCTACAATATGTTGTAGTATTTTCTTTTCTACACCCGACTTTGCAGTTATAAATCCGGTAGGAACTACAATCGCACCTTTTCCGGTTGATTTCAATGAATTAAGAACGTGCTGAATGAACAACGTATAAATTGCCATACTCTCTTTCTTCTTGGCTGGTACTTTCGGAACTCCCGCCCAAAAACGAACAGGCATTGCTGCTATACGTTCTCTTGTATCTGAGAAATCCATCTTAAAAGGCGGATTTGAGACTACATAATCAAAAGTTCTTAATTCCTGTCCATTATCACTCTTATGATATGGAGCAATCAGCGTATCTCCTTGAATTGCGTGGTCAAGAGAAGATACCAAGCTGTTTAGGATAAGATTAAGTTTTAACATTTTATTACTTCGCTGTGAAATATCCTGAGCAAAAATCGTACACTTATCTTCTCCAATTTTGTGAGCAAGAGCCATCAAAAGTGTTCCTGTTCCAGCAGAGGGGTCATAACACTCAATGCTATGTAAATCAGTTGCATTACCAACAAGCAATCTTGCCATAATCGTTGCAATAGCGTGAGGAGTATAATACTCTGCATACTTACCACCGCCTGCGGTATTGTAGTCCTTTATCAGATATTCAAATATATCTGCAAAGAAATCATAATGCTTCTCAAATGCTTCTTCAAAAGAAAAGTTTACCAACTTGTCAACCAAAGCACGGGCAAAAGGTGCTCTTGCTGTATCGTCCGTTACATACTGTGTCAGCTTTTCAAAAAGCGGTATTTTTGTATTCTGAGCAGTCTGAGTTGAAAATATATCAATATTCTTATCTGCTATATCTGTCATCGTGCTGTCAAAGATTAAATCAAAATCGCCCTTTGCCTGCTGATTCCATAAGTTGGCAATAAGATGTTCCGGATTAAGTAATGGAATATCTGACGGTAAACTATCAAAAATATCCAAGCGGTCATCTTCTGACATTTCTGCATAAGCAAGTTCCCATTTTTCAGCATTTTTAAGAACCGGACTTACTTTTTTTACTTCATATCCGAACTTATCATTAAGGAACTTATAAAGGAAAACCTGTGTGATAATTTTATATTCGTTACCATCGTTTCCCATACCATAGGTCTGACAAGTTGCTTTTAAGGCATCTATCAACTCTATGGTTTTTTCTTTTATCGTCTTTATTTCTTCCATTGTGTTCTCCTTTATGCCACTGAATAAGTCTGGTTATACTGGTCAAGATACTGTTTTGTAATCCTGCTCTGTATAAATACTCTATCCTCACGAGCACTCGCTATTCCCAACTTATCAATGCCTGCTTTTATTTGTGTCATAACCGTTCTCTCAAAATATGCGTCTTTCTTCAATATGTCATTTCTGTCATACACTTTCTGGTCAATATCAGACTTAATAGAAAGCAAAACACTCATAATAGACATATCATACTCTGAAACAATCGGCTGTTTATTTGCTGCTTTTCGAGCAAGATTTTCTTCCCTGATTCTTTTATGAACCCTTGCGAATTTCGCATCGCCATTATATTTCCTCAGCAGAACCGTGTTTTTCTTCTGCAATTCATCCAGCTTTTTCAGAATATCTTCCAGTTCTTTTCCTTGCTCCTCAATCTCAGATACACTCTTAGGTTCAAAACCGTGTTGCTTGAAGCGAAGCAAAAATGCTTCCTGCAAAGTAATAAACTCAGGGTCATCAGGGTCGATATTCTGTGTAAAAGCACGAACAGTCTTTTTATACTTTTCTGTTACTGCGTCTTTACCACCGACAATTTTTAATTCTTCTTCACTGATTTTGCTGAAATTAAATGTAATATCCTCCATTGCTTCATTGACAAGCAATTTCGTGGTATCATCACTTGCAAAAAGTTCTTTCTGATTTATGTTATCAATATGATGTTGCACCTCTGAAATCAATGAAGGCAACTTTGTTAATTCCATTTTTGCAAATGTTTCCTTCAATTCATCATCGCCAAAGGTTCTTACCAAATTACAACAGTCACGAGCAGCAATAAGAATTTTTTTAAGTTTAAGCAATTCCTGCTTATCCTCAATCGTAGATATTTCCGAACTAAATTCTTCTGCATTATCTGTGGTGTAGTTAAAAAGAACCTGCTGCACTTCCTGCATTTGTTTAATGAGTTCTGCCGGGTCTTCAATAACCTGTTTGAATGTATCTGTTTCATTTCCCGCACCAACTTCATTCGGGTCATTAAAACGGTTCAGCTCTTTGAGGTATGCTTCATTTGTTTCCTCAAAATTCCTTTTTATATTTGCAAAATCAATGACATAACCATAATGGTTTTCTTTATACGGTCTGTTGACTCTTGTAATTGCCTGCAACAAATTATGGTCTTTCAATTTTCGACCAAAATACAGGCGTTTCAATCTTGGTGCATCAAATCCGGTAAGAAGCATATTGAAAACGATAAGAATATCAACTGTCATATTATTTTTGAAGTCATCAATAATCTTATCTCTTGTATCTTTGTCATCACTATCGTGAAGTATAAGTCCAGCTCGCAAATGACTTTTCATAGAAGCGTCTTTATTAAGTTCTGCTTGAATTTCATCAAAATACGCAAACAGCTTCCTTGCCTGCTCACTTGTTTCACAAATGACCATGCCGCCGAGCGTATTATCTCCCTGAATTTGTCTAAATCTCTTTAGGTCAGAAATAATATATCTAAGCAACTCTTTGACATAGTTATCGTGTTCAACAATCTGACTTTTCTTTACGTCTTTCTTTTCTACCAAAGTTTCAAGTTTTTCGTAAATCTCAGAAAGTCGCTCTTTATACTGAGTTTCTATGTCCTCACGGATAATTTTCAGCGTATATCCATCTAAAATTGATTTGTCATAATAGTATGTATGAATATAATTACCAAAAACTCTCCAAGATTCTCTTTCTTCTTTCAAAAGCGGTGTTCCTGTCAACGCAATCTTTATTGCATTTTTATCTGCATCAAGAAGATTAGCCAAGAATGAGCCTTCTGGTTTATACCCTCTATGTGCTTCATCAATAATAAACACCCTCTGCAAATTCGTTGCATACGCAGGAAGGTCAACTTTTGACCTATCTTCAGCAAAACGCTGTATATTTACTACTGTAATTTCAGGTTTTCCCGTATTTCCCTCTTGTGCTTGATTGTTACGGAACTGCTCCATAAGTTCAGCACGGGAACTTGCCGTTTTCACAACCAATCCACGAGCTTCAAATTCTTCTGAAGCCTGTTTCAGCAAATCAAGGCGGTCAACAATGAAATAAAACTTTGCAACTTTATTTTGTTTGCTGAAATAGTCAGAAAGAACATAAGTAAGATAATACGAAAGGGCGGTCTTTCCACTACCTTGAGTATGCCATATAACACCTGAATTAACACCTTCATCAATCTTACTTCTTACTGTTAAGGCAGCAAACATCTGTTGATAACGCATTATATGTTTCTGCTCAATAAACTCTATCTTGCCATTTATTTCTTTATGAAAACGAACATAGGCAATTCCATATTTTAATATAAATAACAATCTTTCAGGACTGCACATAGATGTCAGTACTCGATTGGTCGGTGTATAGGTATCTAAATTTGTTTGATATTCCGGAGAAGTATGAATAACCTGACAATTAAAGTCAGTCAATATCTTCTTTTCAACAATCGGGTCAATATCCTTATATGGGAAATCTGCATTATAAGGTGCAATATCCAAATTTGTAGGATTTTCTTCTCTGAAACAGTTGAACGGTGCAGACTGTTTTGCCGTCGTACAATAGAATGCCCCCTGAACCGGAACAATACCACCCATAGTGTCATATTCCATATTATTAGAGAAAATCATCAACTGTGTAATATTCAAAAATCTCCTAAATTTTTTATTAGGAAATCTCTTTTGGTTCATTCTCTTGCTTTCTGCAACCATACCGCCGTGATTATTCGGCTTCTTTACTTCAACAAATACAAGTGGAAGTCCATTTACAAACAATGTAATATCAGGTCTAAATTCATCTTGGTCACGCTTACAAGTGAACTCGGCGGTAAAATGATATGTATTATTCTTTGGATTTTCAAAATCCACCAATCTAACAGGCGAAACAGACGATAAACGCTCGTAAAAACTGCGTCCTATATCATCATTATCTAATTCCTGCCTAATAGTTTTCAATGTCTGTTCCGCTTCTCCTGCGTGGGTAGGATTAAGCCGTGCGAACTGCTCCTTGAAAACGTTAATTAAGATATTGGTATCAGGGTCATATACTATGCCTGCCATATCTTCAGTTATTTTCCCGAAATAGGTATAACCAAGGCGTGTCAAATGAACCATTGCTGGCATTTGAACACGGGTAGCTTCGTTAAACATATTTTTCTTACCACTTGCCGCCATCTTCAGACCTCCTCATATCATTCGTCTAATATGACTTCACATACATCGCCAATATCACAATGAAATACTTTGCAAATTCTCATAAGCACATCAAGGGATACTGTTTCATTCTTATTTAATTTTGTTGCAACAGACGATGAAATCTCCGCAGCACGCATTAAATCTTGTCTTTTCATTTGATTATCAATCATAAGTTTTTGAAGTTTGTTGTAGCTTATTCTCATCTGTAACGCTCCTTCGTATTCTCCGTTCCTTTTGGTTACAGTTACTCATTTGACATTATACTATGAATAATCTATTTTTTCAAGATATAGGGATTTATTCGCAACTCCTATCCGACAAGGTGTCACTTTTTACAAACACCTAATACGACTCTTTTAAAGAATAATAAAAAAGAGATGCCGAAGCACCTCAATTATACATTCTATTATTAACATTCAATGCAATCATTGCTATGACCTTTTCTATAGGCGGCTCTTTTCCGTCCGGTGCAACTGCTTTCCAAAAAGCGATTGCTTCCGGTTCAGCACTTTTCATTGCTTCCCGAATGGCAAACTGCATTTCCTCTTTTACTGCTTTTTCGGTTGTTCCATTTTCTTTTGCTATTTGTCTGAAAATGTCGTTCACTTCTACTTCCTCCTATCTCTATTAGTATGTATCTATCACTGACAGTTGTTGTTATAGCATATTTGCTCTGTCGAAGTCCCGAAAAATTTGTCGATAGCTGAAATTTTTTATACTGAAAAAAAGAAAGCTCGTCGATTAGGACGAACTTCTGTGTTTTATGGAAGTATTTGCTTTGACTGCTTCACAAGTGTATCTATGACTTCATAAATTCTGTTTCTATCTTCAGGAGCAAGTTTTTCAAGCTTCTCATTCAGCATAGAGTTCTTGACCGTATATCCCGTTTCCAGAACATCTGTAAGAACCATATCTGATGATACACCTAAAGCATTTACTATTTTTATGAAAGTTTCGAGTGACGGAATTTTCTCTCCACGCTCAACCATACCAATATAATTTGTTGTCAAATCTGTTTTCTCAGCCAAATCTTCTTGGCGTAATTTCCTCGCAAGTCGGAACTTTCTTATATTCTTGCCGATTGTATCGAGCTTCATCACATCACCTCCCTTAGTGTGTTTCCATAACTAATAGTATAGGTTAAGTCGATTTCAAATCACACGCACCCAAAGGAAGTTAAACCAACTATTAGTGATGATCCCCAACTATTTTTATGTTATACTACAAAAGTAGTAATTCACGATTGTTAATGGCGAAAGACAAATCACAACCCAAGAGCCAAGTTAAACAATCTCCATAGAAGAAACTTAGGGGTAAAAAGGAATGGACGAACAAAAGATAATATTCAGTAATCGGTTTGAAAAAGAGAAATTTGAGGATTACAAAACAGATTTGGGAACTGGCAACACAATCACTCCTGACTTTACGGAAGCTGATGATTTTTTGAAATTCATACAGAAGAACCGCAGAAGTGTTCCAAGTAAAGAGCGAATTGCTGACAAGGATAAATTTATCAAAACCGTTTACGAACTATCCAATAGCTTTGAAATTGACGCTGACCTGATAGAATTTGCCGAGGGATATATCGCCAACATCTATGTAGATTATGCCTGCTACACTGGATATATCAAGAAGCTGTTAGCAATTCTTTTTATCCTTGCCGATGATATTTCCTTTTTAGACGGCAGTAAAGAAAATGCCGATATGCTTTTCAGCTTCACTTATCACACACACCATATTTTCCTGAATAACAGAGAAACAACTGATTTCTCATAATGTACCCGATGGCTACTCAACTGAGCAGCCATCTTTTCAATTTTCCAGACACCGTCTGGAATTTTTAATATGCCGGAATACCGTATCCATAGATATTGCTGCTTCCGACTGCGTACTGTCTTTGCTTGCAGGCGTCGCCTGAGTTGCCCTCTACGGTATAAACTGTGCCATTCTCACACTTCTCTACGATACCAACGTGGTCTGTTGTACCGTCGCCTTCCCAATCAAAGAAGATAATATCTCCTACCTTTGGTTCATAAGTGCGGTCTTGCCATTTTCCATTTGACTTAAACCAGTTTGCACCATCCACGCAACCTGCAAATTTCGGAACAAGTCCGCTTTCAATATACCCGCATTTGTCAGCACACCAAGATACGAAGCAGGCACACCATTCCACTCGACTATTAAAGCCGTACCAGCTCCAGTAAGGTTGTCCGCCCTGATTGCCTAGCTGTGTCAAGGCAACCTCAACAATCGCCTGATTACCTCCGGCAGTAAAGGCTCGCCCATACGGATAGTATCTCAGAACGTGAGCCGGATATTGGGTATCTCCATAACTGTCCCAACCAAGCCTTTGTGCCTGCTGAGTGGAAAACTCCACTGCATTGGCATAAGAATAACCGCCATACTTTGTTTTTGCCCAAGAAATATACCCATTACCGAAGTTGTAGCCTTGCAAGGCAAGTTTGATATGCTCCATATCTATCGGACTTTCCACTTCTGCCGAAGTAAGAGCCGCTTTCAATTCCTGAACTCCACACTGGATAGAATATTCAGGGTCTTTAATTCCATTAGGTTCGTGCGGATACCTTGTATTGAAACTTCCCTCTGCTGCCTGCATAGGGTCAAGTCCTCTGCCACCGCTTTCCTGCATCATAACCGCCTTGATAAGTTCCACATACTCAGGAATGCCGTACTCTTTGGCATACTTCTGTATGATGGGTTCATAGGCTTCTACCTCTGCACTTACCGGAGTATAGGAATTACTGTCACTTCCTCCTCCAAACATTGCTACGGCAGCACCAAACAGCACGACAATCATAATAATCAGAACCGCTATCCAACCGCCTGCGGCGATTGCTGCTACAAGTGCTTTTGTCCCTGCAATAATCGCTTTGACTGTCGCAACAGTAGCTTTCGCTGTGGCTTTAACGGTATCTGCTGTGGCTTTCGCCGCTTTCTTTGCCGTCTGAGCCGCTTTCTGTGTTGCTTTGGCTGTTGTTTTTGCTGTTTTCTGTGCTAAAATGGCAGCTTCTTTGGTGGTCTTAATAGAAGTCTTTGCCGTTTGTTCTGCGGTCTTGACCGACCTTTGAACAGTATTGGTTGCACCTTTCGATACGGTCTTGACTGTCGTATTTCCTGCCGACCTTGCAGACTGTTTAATTGTTTTCTCCGTACGCTCCAGAGTTCGGATGCTCTGTTTTCCGACAGGATTGACCGATTGTTTCTGAAGCTGTTTCTCTGCACGCTTGGTCTTGAAATTCTCAATTCCCGTTTTGGCTTTCTGATAATTCTGCCTTGTTTCACGCACACCCCATCTGCCGACTTTATCCGCACGGTATGCAGTTTCGTGAACAGCCCTATCCGTTGCCGCTTCGATTTTATCGGAAGCATATTCCTCTGCGGAATTTTCCGAAGCATTGGTGGAATGTTCTGCCTTATCTTTCGTCATCACATAGGCTTTCTTCATTCGCTCCGTGGCAACTGCTGCCTTATTTATGGTCTTGATTGTACCTTTGCTTGTATCTCTTGTTTTTATATCAGCCATCGGTTTCCTCCTTTCTCGAAAAATAATAGAGAGTGGGGGTTAATCCACTCTCTTAGCGACAACAACAAGCCTGCCATTGTTTCTTGAATATTCACAAGTAGAAAGAGAAATCAGCTTGTCGCCATACTCTGCCGATACTCCGGTATCATACAAAGAAAGTTCCTTGCACTTAGCAACATACGCATCAAACTCTGCCGCATTTTCTGCGTCCGTAAACTCATAATACTTAAAGCTGTCGGAGCTGTTTGTATAAACAACCGTCTTAAAGACTGCAATCACTTCATACTGGTGTCTGTCCGTCAGTGTATCAAAAGTAATAGCCTTATGTTCTTCCCAAAAGCTCTTGTTTCTGTACTTCATCAGTCCCGTAAACATCGAACCGTCATTCATATGGTGTCCGTATATAATGATGTTGTCTGATGGTTTCTGCACATCACAATTTTCCTGCACATACGGGCAGCCATAAGCAGAATAGGTCTTATCAAACTTGTGCTTCAGGTAGAAGTTCGGCTCATTTACAGACTGCACTACCGGATAGTTGATATTGGTATCCTCAACCTTTATCCACCCCACCATATCCTCATTCTGCCGATAGAGTTCAAGATATTCTGCAAGATAGTCCTTATCTTCCGAAAACGTCACGCCCTCATTTTCCTTTGGCGGCTCGTCCTCCACAATCTCCGCAAGGTTATCATAGACTTCACTCTGCTTGGCAGAATCAATGTGATTGCGGATAATAAAGAAGGTGCTTACAGATAACACTACTGTAAGCACCACCGCAATAATAATATAGATTTTTCTGCTCATTTTCTCTTACCTTTCCATATCGTTTCTCTTAGGCGGGGTCAAATCCCTGCAATACTCCGGATACCTCAATTTGATACCCTCCATAAAATACGGAGCATATCCACAACAGAACAGTTCCTCCGGTGTATAGAGGTTTTCCCTGCCTTCTTCTGTGAATCCATTCCAGAGATTAAAGGCAAGGTGGCAGACCTTGACTGTGCCACTTGTCTGCCAACCGCCGTGCATACCTTCCGGTATGATGCAGTCCCTCTTGAAATCAAACATCTTTCCGATGTTCATTCTCGTTTCTTCTGAAATACCCATCACATAGAAAAATGCTCTGTGATAGCAGTCGTTGACTTTGCACTTATCCAGATTTTCCAATACAAAATCTCTGTGTGCAGCATTGCGAAATTGAATTTTAGACATTGTAAATCCCTCCTTACGCTTCGCCTGGCTTAGTCGTCATCAGTTTATAAAGTTTCGTGTTCTTAGGGAATTTGTTTGCAAACGGTACAAGCGAACTTCCCACCTTGATAAGTCCGTGTCCTGCTTCCACATTCGTGATATAGGACATCTGAAGGTCGGAAATATTCAGAAGTTTTGCAAGCTCAAGCCTGTCTGTGGAAGCCTGATTCAGCATAATAATGAACTCTGAGTTTGCAAGCATTGTTCTTGCTGTGTGGCTCTGCAAAAGGTCATCGACGTTCTGGGTTATTCCACTTGCGTATGCACCGTATTTTCTCACACGCTTCCACAAGGTAAAGAGGAAGTTTGCAGAGTATTCGTGCTGGAACAGAAGATAAATTTCATCAATGAAGATAAAGGTGTTCTTACCCTTTGCACGGTTCTGTGTGATACGGTTCAGAATAGAGTCAAGGACAACAAGCATACCAATCGGCATAAGCTGTTTACCCAAGTCAAGAATGTCATAGCAGATAAGGCGGTTATTGGTATCCACATTCGTCTGCTTTGCAAAAGTGTTCAGAGAACCATGCGTAAAAAGCTCAATAGCAAGTGCCAGTTCCTTTGCTTCCGGTTCGTCCTGCTGCAAAAGTTCTGCCCTGAAATCCTGCAAGGTCGGTATATGTCCCTGATAGTCATTCTGCTGATAACTGCGGTACACACTTGCCGTGCAACGGTCAATGATAGACTTCTGCTTTGCTCCGAGATTTGTTCCGCCGATAAGCTGTTCACAAAGGGACATAATGAACTCGGATTTCAGAATGACAGGGTTTGCACCGTCGCCGTAATCCTTATTCATATCCATTGCATTGATGTGATTGTCGGAAGTAGCAGAAATATTGATGACCTCTCCGCCCATCGCATTGACAAGCTGTGAATACTCTCGCTCAGGGTCGATGATAATAATATCTGCGTCTGAAGAAAGAACCTGATTGATGATTTCTCCCTTTGCTGCAAACGACTTACCACCACCGGATACACCGAGAATAAAGGAGTTACCATTCAAAAGCTGCTTACGGTCTGCGATAATCATATTTTTGCTGATAACATTCTGACCGTAATAGATACCGTTTTCGTGGAAAATATCCTGCACCCTGAATGGGATAAATACCGAAAGACTCTCTGTGGTAAGTGTTCTGAAAGCGTCAATCTTTCTTGTTCCAAACGGCATTACCGTGTTGAGTCCATCTACCTGCTGAAATCTCAGTGTTGCAAACTGGCAAAGATGTTTTCTTGCTGTGGTAAGCAATGCTTCCGTATCATTCTCAAGCTGTTCCTTACTGTCTGCTGTAATAACCATCGTGATAACGGCGAACATCATTCTCTGGTCACGGGTTGTAAGGTCATCGAGGAACTCTTTCATTTCTTTCTTCTGCTGCTCCATATCATACGGAACAGTTGCAGAGAAGTTATTATTTGCATTCTGTCTACGCTGCCAGTTCGTAATATTGGTTTCCACGCCAAGCAGACGGTTCTCTGCTTCCTTTACTGCTTCATCAGTCGGAACGGGAACAATATCAATGGACATCATCAGATTTCTGTTCATATCCGTAAGTTCCGCTACCATACTGTCTTTGATATAGGACGCATACTCACGCAAAAAAAGAACTCTTCCATAACGGTTTCCCATCTTGAAATAGTCCTTTTCAAATTCCATTGTGTCAGGGCAGATATAATCCTTAAAATCGTGTCCCTTTTTTCTTGTTTCCTTAATATCAAAGTGGAAAGAGCTTTCCTCTCCCACACGATAAAAGTCGTGGAAAATACGAAGTCTCTCGTCTGTTTCCAGTTCCACGCACTTACTTCCAAGTCTGCCGAAGTGAGCAATCAAATCTGCACCGACACGGGCAAAATAAGTTCTTGCGTCCTCTACACTCTTTTTATTGATGGAAATGGTAATATACTTATCCTGAACAATGGAGTTTGCACCCGTTGCCTTATCAAGAAGCATTTTGTTATATTCCTCTCGATACTCGTCCAGATTATCTCCGGTTGTCGGAATAAGGATTGTCTGTTCAAAATCCAGTCTGTTGAGCCGACGGTTATTGATTGTGATTTTTGTCGTTGCACCACTGTCAAGAGAGTTCAGAAGTTCGGAATATTCAAGGAACATCGCTTCCTTATCCTCACGGCTTGCCACCGCATAGTTAATGTCCGTAAAACGATAAGTCTTTGAATACTTATCCTTTCCCACTTTGAAAATGCCATCATCAAAGATAGCCACTACGGGAATCACGTCCTGCACACCTTTCGGTACAACAAATTTTTCTTTATCCTGCTTAAACAAATTTGTAAGAGTCTTAATCATTTGACTTCAATACCTCCTTCTGCTTCTGTTCAATGCTTGGCTTCATCAGTTCGTAATAAACATTGGTGGAGTGAAATACCAGCTTCTTCGGCATCAAAAACTCCGACTTTATCCACGCATAGATTGCTTTCTCTGCGGTCATACCGTTGTACTTCACAAAGCCAAGTGCCGCAAACGGGGCAG
The DNA here is from genome assembly GCF_003460565.1 of Blautia sp. AF32-4BH. Taxonomy (NCBI): domain Bacteria; kingdom Bacillati; phylum Bacillota; class Clostridia; order Lachnospirales; family Lachnospiraceae; genus Blautia; species Blautia sp. AF32-4BH. The sequence continues at coordinate 44,700 of NZ_QTVL01000018.1, forward strand.
CACCCAAAATGCACACCCACGATACGGTTTCCGTGCCAACATACGGTCTGAGCAAGAAATACAGTCCTACTGCAACGCCACAAGCGAGAACAGAAAAAATGAACTGTCTGAACGACAGTCCAAAAAACATTGACTCTGTATAATTTCTGATTTCTCGGTTAATTTTTACTTCCATATCTGTTTCCTTTCCTGCGGTTTCGGTCGTTCTCCCTCACGCATTTATCATTCAGGCAAAAGACTTTGCCTTTCCGTTTACCGCCATAGTAAACACATTTCTTACAATCTCTTTGGTTCATCTCAAAATCTCTCCTTAAAGTCCCATCATCTCTCGGATAATACGGTCAGACATTTTCACTGCACCGACAAGAACGAGCATATTAAATACCAATTCCCCGATATATGCCCACACCTGCGTAACTGCTGCTGCGTCAGGATTCACTACTGGTGGCGATGAAGCAAATACGGAGAAAATAATACAAGCAAGTACGATGACTGCCCCTTCAAGCAGAACTGCACAATAGCTCTTGATAAAACTCTTGCCGACATTCTGTGTCGGTTCTCCTGCAAATGTGGAAAGCGGTATCGGTGCAAGTGCTGTGTACATATAAAGTTTGAAAAATCTTCCGTACACCGTCATTATCAGAATGAACGACAGCACCGTGATAAATAATCCTCCGATAAGCGTTACCGCCCACAAAGGGATACTCTCAAAAAATCCGCAATCCTCTATGGTCGTTACCATCTCTGCGGGCAAGGTCGTCTGTTCCGGAGTTCCAAATCCGGCAGCATTCATAATGGTTGAAATCGTACCCTGCACAATATTAAATAGTGCAAGCATAAGCTCCATTCCGTATGTGATGACACCTTTCGCCAGTGCAAAACGGACAAAGAGTTTCAGTGCGTGTTCCGGTTTCTTCACATCTGTAAAACTTCCGCAGGTCTTTACCATACCTATCACAAAAAACAATACAAGCAAGGCAAGCCCGATAGCCTGAACTGCACCGTTGATGTCAACGATAACCTTCCAGATATTCCCGCCCTTAAAGTTCTGCGGTGTAGTTGTGATGAGTGTCCATATTTCCGACAGTTTTTCATTCCAAGTTTCAAGGGCATTTTCAAGATTTTGAACTACCCAGTTATCACTCATTCAAAGCACCTCCTTACAATTAAGGGGTGTCCCTTAACTTGGCACACCCCTCGATAACTGTGTAACTCTTATCTTAGCCTGTGATAAGAGTAAGGATTTCTTTCGCAAAAGTGATAATGACACCGCCCGCAAGAGTCAGGAAGCCATTGGCTCTCTGAGAAGGGTCGTGAGATTTGAGTGAAAGACCGACCTGCACGATACCAAAGCCAAGCAAAATCATACCGATGGCACGGATAAGTCCGAAGATAAAGTCGGACAGATTATTGACTACGGTAAGCGGGTCATTCGCTGCAAATGCAGTCGTTGTCATTCCAAGTGCCAACGCACCGACAATGACCATTGTGCAGTAAGCACGGAAGCCTTTCTTAACCTTTCCGGTCATAGGCAGTTTCTTTGTTTCCTGAATGTCAGTTGCTTTTTTCTTAAAAATAGTCATAGTTGAATACCTCCAAAATTTAATTTGTTTGATTGTTTATGAACAGAGCTTCCATCTCCTCATCGGAAAGAAGTTCCCAGTTCGTTTCTTCCATTTCCTTTTCAGGAAGTGTTGCAGGGTCAATGTCCCAAATGGCAATCGAAGCAATATCTTTTGTAACTTCTCCGTGCTTATAAGGACTTGCCTTTCCGTCTGTGGTAAGTACCACATTCGGGTGTTTCATAATGTCATATTTGAAATCCATAATGGGTCTTTCCCCACGGATGAATAAAATAGCGTACTGATTATCGAGCATACGCACCTCATCAGGGGTAAGTAACTCTCTGCCGCTAATCTGATAGTTGGTGGAATAATTACCGCTTCTTCCGGTACTCTTTCCGAACGTGTTGGTATCAATGGTTTCCTTGCCCAACAGCTCCGACACATATTTATGGGTTGACTGCTCATTTCCACCAAGGTAAAGAAATTCATCGCAGTTACCCACAATGCTCTCCCACTGTTTTTCAAACAAGGCTTTAAGCTGTGCCAAGTTCTGTAAGATGATGCTTACAGATACCCCACGGGAACGCATAACCGACAGTATCTTGTCGAAGTCGTCCGGCAGTGAAACATTGGCAAATTCGTCCATCATAAAATGAACAGGCATCGGCAAACAGCCGCCGTGGATATGGTCGGCTGCATAAAACAACTGCTGAAAGAGCTGTGTGTAAAGAATGGATACCAAGAAGTTGAAACTGGAGTCGTTATCCGGTATCAGTGCAAACAGAGCCACCTTTTTCTCTCCGAGTGACTGCAAATCCAGTTCATCGGCAGAAGTAAGAGCAGCAAGACTCTCCAAGTTGAACTTTTCAAGCCTTGCTGCAAGGGTTATCTGTATGGATTTTAATGTTTTGGAAGAACCAGAATGATAAGAGTGGTAATACTTCAAAGCAATGTGGTCAGGATTATCTATCATCAAATCTGAAAACAGATTATCAAGCGGAGAAGGACTTGGGTCGTCCTCGTCCTCAATCGCCCCGGCTCTGAGCATTTCCATTACCATTGCAAAATTCTGTTCTTCCGGCGGTGCTTCATAATGCAGATAAAATACAAGTGCAAGCAGAAGCATTGACGCTGCCGTATCCCAAAATGGGTCATTGCTCTGTGAACCTTTCGGAGTGGTACTCTTAAAAAGATTGGTTACGAGCTTCTGCACATCATTGTCATTCTGCAAATAAACAAAAGGATTGTAACAATGGCTTTTCTCCATTGAAATCAAATCAAGCACACGCACTTCGTAACCTTTCTTCTCAAGAAGATGTCCCGTATCTCGCAGGATTTCCCCTTTCGGGTCTAATATCACATAGCTGTTTCTTGCAGCGTTCATAATATTAGGCTTTGCATAAAATCTTGTCTTACCTGCACCGGAGCCACCGCACACAAGCGTATTCAGATTTCGTCTGTGCTTCTTGGCATTAAGTCCAATGCACACATTCTGAGTCATCAGCTTATTTTCTGATAGTGGCTTTTGTCGGTACTTTTTATCAATGGCTCTGACATTGCCCCATTTGGCAGAACCGTGTTCTTCTCGTCTGCGGTAATTCTTTCTTGTCGAAAAGTAAATCCCGATACCCATTCCATAGCATAAAAGCAAAATGAGGACAGTTTTTAAGCTGTCCCCACATAATTTTATGGAAAATGGATTATCAAAAAGTGTCGCAAGATTGGCTGCTATCTCCGGCAATCCTCCGCTTATGGAAGGTGCAATCAGAAGTGACAGCCATATAACCGGAACGATACCGACAATGGATAAAATAATGGCAGTCTGCCTGTCATTATCTCGCTTCATCTGAGCGTTTCCTTTCAATCACTTTGAACTTTTTCAATGGGGCATTTCCGACTTTTACAAGCAGGTCGTCTACTGCGTCTGCCGACTTACCTTCCTCCATCAACTTTGTTTTCTCATCGTTTAAGGAGCGAATGACAACACCGTGTTCATAATCGTCCAAAGCAATGTGGTAGAGTTTTTCTTTTTCCATATCTGCCCTCCGTTATCTCTCATAGTCCTTTGAACGCTCCTGCTTCTTGCGGAACATTTCATCAGAGATATGACTGTGAATTTCTGCCATTGCATTTCGTGTCTTGGAAAGCTCCGCACGGATTTCTTTCGGCTCTTTGGAAGCCAGTCCCTCCGGAATACGGTTAATTGCAAAATTCTGTGTATCTACGCCATACTTCTTGCAAATCATATATCCGATACACACTGCCTGAAAGCCCATATCCCTGCGGCTGTAACTTTCGCTGTTGATGGAAAGCTGTGCGTGTCCAAGTTCCTGAGCGACACACTGAGCAACTGCTACGCTGTCGCCCACATTACGTTTCACATACAAGGTCTGCTTTTCATTATTATAGAAAGCTGCCATATTCGGATACGGAAGTTCATCGGTTGCCGCAACCTCCACCGGAGATACATCAAGCATTGCCGTGATAAGTGCTTTCGGGTCACGGTTTGCTGATACTGCCGGAGCTTTTCTTCCATTTGTCTGCGTAACATCAAATACCTTTTTGACATTGTAGGAAATACCCGGAGAACCATCTGCTCTTGTGTATTCCACTGGTTCAAGGATAGAAATACTCTTTGCCCCTTTGGTAATCTTCACATTGTCCTTACCCCAATCATCAAAATCTTTAAGCTGTGTCGCCTGCGGATACTGACTGTAAATAAGGAGAGCATTTGCTGCGGAATATCTGTCCATTCGACTCTGCGTATCAAGAAAGTTCTTGAACTTCTCAGGGTCACTCACAATCTCACGGGCAGCATCATCAATCATCTGATAGACTTTTTCTTTTTCTGCTCGCTTCTTTTCTGCATACTCCTCTTTGGATAATCTTGGCTGATTACCGCCAGCCTTTGCGGGTTTGAAATCATTTGTCATAGTGAATTACCTCTCTTTTGTTTTGGGTTTCTTCTTCGGCTGACGGTGTACCGTCTGACCGTTTTTCTGCTGCGGATTCTTGCCGCCTTTCTTAACCTCCGGCTCTTTACGCTCTGCTTCTTTTTGCTGTTTTGCCTGTGCCTTGTAACGGTCAAGTTTCTCTTTGACCGATGGCTTTTCCACTGGCTTTGCAACACCCTTATCAGATTGCGTTTCTACCGGCTCTGAGTTTTGCCTTGACAGAGGGCTTTTGTCTGTTTTGGCGACTGAGGGGTTTGCGTTTGCTCGCTCCTCTTTCTGCATTGGATTTCTGACCGCTTCTTCCATAATGATTTCACTCTTGGATTTAGTCGGCTTTTCTTTCTCAACCGCTTCACGGTCTGCGATAGCCTTCTCTGCTTCACTGACAATCGAAGCCTTATCCACCTTGCCAAGTTCAAATCTTTCAACGATACGCTGAATTTTAGAAGCGTCCTCTGCTCTTGCAATAATATCTACCGGAGCGTTCTCTCCCTTTGTGTTCTTATCTCTGAGGACACAATAAAGAACGCCATAGCGTTTTGCCTGTTCGGTAAACTTCTTCAAATCCTTTTGCGGAATGGAAAAGACTTTCAGCTCCTTGCCTGACTTAATCATATTGGTAAGCCTTGCTTTGCCCTTCGTCTTTTGTTCCTGCTTCAGAACCGATACCAAAAGCAATGCGATATTCTTCGCCGCCGAACCGCTTAATCTTGCAGCAACTTCAAAGCCTTCAAGCGAAAGCCTAACGACCTGCTCTGCTGCGTCACCACCGTTGTTCATAGCGTGATTTCTCCTTTCTCTGCTGTTTTTGTTCCTCTGTTTCGATATGCTCAAGGTTTTCTTCCATAACCTTTGACCTCTCCGCAATATCCTCGCAGAGTTTTACTTCCCGTCGGAGTTTTTTCAATTCTCCATTGATAGAAGCGATTTCATCTTTTGCCGCCTGAAGCTGACCATCATCAATATTTGTTCTTATCTTTTTTCGGAGATGTGTTCTTCCGGCAATCAGATTTTTCATCTGCTCCTCTAAGGAAGTCTTATATGAAAAAAGCTGTTCGTCCGTGGAAATATTTTCTCGTCCGAGCAGCCTTACTTCATCAGTAATCTTATCGAGCTTCATCAAATCATCTTTCAAAAGATAATGAAGCCTTGCGTTATTCTGTTTCTTATACTTTGGCAGATAACCGAGTCTGTAACAGTAATACAGATACAGCCCATAAAGTCCGCCTTTCTTTTTCAGCTTCTGCCCTCTGGTCTGCATACGGTACTGTCTTGGTTTATAAGTCGCCCTCTGGAACGGCTCAATCTCTGCCCATCTGTCACGATTTTCTTTGATACGCTCTACAATCCGGTCATTGGTATAATCTGCTCCGAGATTTTTCAGTCGTATCGGTTTATCGTATCCCTTTGGAATGACCGTCCAGTATTTTCGGCTTGGACTTAGGTTATAGGCATATCCCATTTCCTTGAGAGCAAACTGAAATTCTTTCAGGGTCTTGCTATGGTCGATAGCATAATCAATGGCTTCTTTTGCAACCGAATAGCGTGTCGGCATACCTGCCTTTTCTTTCATCGTCAGATAATCCGACTGCTTACTGCGGTTCGGATTCGGGTCATAGTAAAGTCCGTACTTCTCACAAATTCTGTCTGCAACTTTTCGGAATTTGAACCACGCTTTTTCCTCTCCCCACAAATGTTTGCCATCGACAAAAGAAATAGAGTTGATGACAAAATGGCAATGCAGGTGCTTTGTGTTCAGGTGGGTTGTCACAACGACCTGAAATCTTTTACCCCACACTTCATTTGCAAATTCCATTCCGATTTTCTGTGCCATCTCAGGAGATATATCTGTTTCCTTGAAACTCAAATATCCGTGATAGGCTTGGATACCATCTGTCTTTTGGTACTGTTCCTTAACCGTTATGAACTGGTCACGGGCAATCGCCACATTACAGTTGATACCCTCAACATAAAATTCTCGCTCTGTTTTTTCTTCATCCTTTGCATAAGCAATAACATCAGCAAGAGCCTGATACTGTTTCGGTGAAAACTCCCTTTTGATATTTGCAGAAGTCTTTTCGGGATTGGTTGCATAGTCAATGACCTGACCGAGCCTTTCTGTTACCGACCACAACTTTGTTACTGCCATTTCATTTCGCTCTGATTTGGACGAAGATATGTCCTCTCAATCTCTGACTGGAACTTATTCCACTTTGCAGCTTCATTCTTCAGCATAGGTGCGTCAATGAAACCAAGTGTATTCGCTTTGGCAGCAAGCTGATTGATGTTATTACCGATAGAGGAAAGTTCCCTCATCACATCATAGAAACGGTCATCGGGTTTCTCTTTCGGTTCGTAACCTCTGATAAGTAAACGGATAAGTCCTGCTTCGGAAAGACAAGCCTTCTTTGCCTTTGCTGCCAAATCCTGTGCTTCCTTGCGGTTAAAGCGTACAATCTTCTGAATGTTTCTCTTTCTCATAATCGGTATCTTCCTTTCTCTTTACTCTGCAATCTTTGTTAATCTGGAATAAGCACATCATCGTAACGCCAAGACAACTGCCGAGCAGTGTTCCGGCGGCAATAAGTAATAACTCTCTCAAATCAAGTTCTCCTTTCTCACGGGGTATTAGGGGCAACCCCTAACGAGCCTTTTACCGTTTGGGAAACTGTGTTTATCCAAATGGTCTGCTCGCTAAGAATAAACATCTCCTCCGGGTTGCCCCGTTCTCAGTCTACTATCTCTCATAATCCTTTGATTTCGGCTTAAAAGGTTCAGCCACGATATTGCCGCCCACTTCCTTAGAAAAGCGTTCGGGATACTTGAACTGTTCCTTGTATTTCTTCATCATATCGTCCGGCAAGCTCTGAAAACTCTCACTCTCAGGCGGTGCATAACAGATAAAGAATTTGCCGCAGATAATATCTACCATCTCTTTCTTATCATTGTCCTGCACATAAACTGCACGGTTAAGCGGAAGTCCTCTCATCTTTCCTTCCTCATTACAGATGATTGCAACGTCATCGTCATAGGGCATATATTCCTCAATATTCCCGCCGACAACCTCCTGCATTGCTTCCAGACTGTCGTCGATTACAATTTCCTTCGGGTACTTTTCCGGTTCTACCAAGAGAACTTTAATCTTAGAATCATTCATCGTTCTTCATTCCTTTCGTGTGTTTTTTTATTGTAAATTCCCATCCGCATACAAAGAAAATCGTTGAAGTCCTTACCTGCTTTTGGTGGCTCATCAACGATTTCATACTTATCCGGCAGAATAGTTTTTAAGGTCTGTGCTGCCTTTCTGCCCGCTATATCATTGTCAAAATGGATACGGATTTTCCTGACAGATGGGTTACTGCCAAGATACTTTTCCAGTGCAATCGGCACTTTACTGTCCTCAATTTTCTTTGCCGGAGAATACACCCCGGACAGCGAAACAAAGCTCATTTCTTTCCAATCCTGCCCATTCAACTTCGCAAGCGTGGCATAGGATAACAGGTCTATGGCACACTCAAAGAGGTGTACTTCCTCCAAGTTTTCCTTACCAAGCCGAAAAGAATAATCTTTTTTACTGCCACTGCAATCGCCCATAATCCTACGCTTATTCGTGGAACGGTAGGCTGCATATTTCGGCTCTTTCTTCTCGTCATAGCCTACAAACACAACATTGTGATACGGCAGGCTCTCAAAGATAAGGTCATTAGAGATACAGTAATTGATGATTTCAAAATCTATTCCTCTCCCGAAAAGATACTCTGTAATCACTCTGTTGGAAGCACATTTTTCAGGGAGAAGAAGCGGTTTATTTTCCTCTTTTGGCTGTGGCTTTTCATAGACCGGAGCCTGAATCGCTGTGTGTCCGATAATGGTTTCCACCGCTTCAAGGAAGCTGTAACCTTTGACCTTAATCAGATAATCCAAAGCACTCCTGCCACCGATACCTCTCGACCACCATATCCATTTCCCGTTTGAAATCTTCAAACTATCGTGGGTTCTGGTGCAATAGGTGTTACCTGAAAACTTAACCAGTTCATACGGTTCATAATTTCTCAGGTAGGTTAATAAGTCCATCTGTTTCGCCTGAATGATTAACTCAGGTGCGATAAATGGCATATCGACCACCGCCTTCCTGTTTATCTCTCATACGATTTCTCCTTTCTGCCGCCGACTGCTTCGCCCTCATCAGGCTCTCCGCCGACAATCTCATTTTCCTTTTTATCCATATTGAGCAGGATATTCAGCTCATCAAGTCGGGCAGTTTTTGCCCTCACTTCTTCCTCCTTTGCAAACGGCTTTTCGATTTCCTGCTTCGCTGTTTCAAACTGCTTTTCCGTATTTTCAAGACTGTTTTTCGTATCAGCAAGTGTTTCTTCGAAGCGTTCAATGCCGTTATCTATTCTCACGATATTACCGTGAGCATCGTCGCCAAGCGGTATATCTCTGCTCGTTTCGCCTTTCAGTTTCACAACATAATTACGCTGCACCGTATCAAAATACAGTTCCATTTGAAAGCCACGGTACTCGCCAAGTGGTATCGCATCGGGACTGTTCATTGACTTGCAGGCATTGATGATTGCCTGACCTGCTTCGGCTTTTTCGGAATAAGAAACACCCGATACCATCATTCCAAGCGGCTGCTCGTCTATCGGTTTCGGGTGTAATTTTGCTGTTTCAACATCTTTTGTAAGTCCCTCTACACGGGATTTCAAGTAAGCAATCTGTTGTGGGTAGAACTTGATGACCTTATCCTCCAGTCCGTATTTCTCCGATAAGAAATTGGATTTTAACATCTTTAGCTTCTGCACCTGAATGTCTAAGTCCATCTTTTCTTTGATATATGGATTACCTGTTGCAAGCATTTTTATCTCTGCATAGGACAGTGCGGTTTCATCAATATCCTCTGCCGACCTGACCGGAGATTTGCTCGTCATAATCTGACTTGCGAACTTCTGCTTACCTTCCACAAGCTGATAGAGGTATGCATCAAAGGTCTGCTCTGTTACATAGCGGTAAATATCTACCTGCGGATTTTCATTGCCCTGACGGACAATTCTACCGGAACGCTGCTCCAAATCTGAAGGTCGCCACGGACAATCCACATCGTGAAGTGCGATAAGTTTGTCTTGCACATTCGTTCCTGCTCCCATCTTCTGAGTAGAGCCAAGAAGCACCCTGACTTCTCCCTTGCGGGTCTTTTGGAACAGTTCTTTTTTCTTCATATCCGTGTCGGCTTCGTGTATAAATTTTACTTCACTTTCAGGAATACCTCTCTCAATCAGCTTTTTCCTAATGTCGTTATAGACGGAAAATGTTCCGTCATTCTTCGGCGTGGAAAGGTCACAGAACACAAGCTGTGCCGATTTCTTGTCGGCATTTTCTTTCCATATCCGATAGATGTTATCGACGCAGGCATTGATTTTACTGCCCTCAAAATCAGGCAGCATATCATTTAGCATACGCTGGTCAAGAGCCAGTTTTCTTCCATCATTCGTGATTTTCAGCATATTATCTACGCTTGAATCCACACCGCCGCCACGCACCTGCTCGGCTCTCTCTGCAAGGGAAGCAACCATTTCCTTCTGCATTTCCGACGGCTTTACTGCAATGTTATGGTACTTTGCTTCCGGTACTGGCAGGTTCAACATATCTGCTGTTTTAATGTCCGCTATCTCCTTGAACATCGCCATTAGTTCAGGCAGGTTATAGAATTTTGCGAACCTTGTCTTTGCTCTGTATCCCGTTCCTTCCGGTGTAAGTTCCACTGCCGTAATGGTTTCTCCGAAAGTGGAAGCCCAGGCATCAAAGTGCTGCAACCCATTTTTCACAAGCGTGTTGTACTGCAAATATCGCTGTATCGTATAGAGTTCCACCATACTGTTTGAGATAGGTGTACCCGTTGCAAATACGGTTCCTCGTCCTCCGGTAATCTCGTCAAGGTAACGACACTTCATAAAGAGGTCGGAAGATTTCTGTGCTTCCGTCTGTGCGATACCTCCCACATTACGCATTTTTGTATAAAGATAAAGGTTCTTGTAATAATGGCTTTCATCAACAAAAAGCCTGTCTACACCAAGTTCCTCAAAGGTTACAACATCATCTTTTTTCGTCTGGTCATTGAGTTTATCAAGTTTCTGCTTGATGGATTTTTTTGACTTTTCAAACTGTTTTATGGAGAAGTTTTCCCCTCGGTTTCGCTTGAGTTCTGCAATTCCTCCGGTTATCTCCTCAAGCTGTTGTTCAAGAATTGCCCTCTGTCTTTCAATGGACATCGGGATTTTTTCAAACTGTGAATGCCCGATGATAACTGCGTCATAATCTCCGGTTGCAATCCTGCCGCAGAACTTTTTACGGTTCTTGGTTTCAAAATCTTTCTTCGTGGCAACAAGGATATTCGCCGCCGGATAGAGCTGCAAATACTCTGCCGCCCATTGTTCGGTCAAGTGATTTGGTACAACAAACAGTGACTTGTTACAAAGCCCAAGCCTTTTCGACTCCTGTGCTGCCGCTACCATTTCAAAAGTTTTTCCTGCTCCGACTGCGTGTGCAAGAAGCGTATTTCCTCCGTAAAGGATGTGGGCAACTGCATTTTTCTGATGTTCCCTGAGTTCGATTTCAGGGTTCATACCATTGAAAATAATATGGCTTCCATCATACTCACGGGGTCTGACGCTGTTGAACTTCTCATTATAGAACTTGCAAAGCCTTTCCCTTCGTTCAGGGTCAGACCATATCCAGTCCTGAAATTCCTGCTTAATCATTTCCTGCTTCGACTGAGCAATCGCAGTTTCCTTTTTATTCAGGACAGCCTTTTTCCTACCCTCATCATCTTCGATATAATCAAAGATACGCACATCTTTTAAGTTCAGCGTTTCCTCGATAATCTTATAGGCATTGATGCGGGAAGTTCCGTAAGTGTTATATGCCCTTACATTTCCTTTGTCGTAAGATTTACCCTCAATGTTCCACTCACTCGTAAAAGGAGAGAAGTGAACTTTGATATTCCACTGTGCATATCGTGGTGTTTCAAGCAAATGAAAGATAAACTCCTGCACATCGTCCGGCGGCAGCCAAGTTGCACCAAGTCGTACGGAAATTTCACTTGCAGTCAGGTCTTTCGGCTGCACCTTTTGAAGTGCTTCCACATTGACCTTATAATCTTCCGGATAGAGTTCTGCCGAGTTCTTTGCAATCCTCAGCTTCTCCCTGACATTACCCGAAAGATATTCATCAGCCATCAGATACTTCGGTTCGTAAGAGTTTCCATACTCATAAAGCGGATTTAGGAAGATAACACCCTTCAAATCCTCAAAGATTTCATTCTCCGATTTACCGGAAAGCTCCATCATATAGTCCATATCAATCGTGGCTTTTTCTCCAAGCGATACCGCCAACGCTTCGCTTGCCGTATCAACAGAAGTAACCGGAGTATGCGGCTTAATTGTCCTTTTAGAAAACATATCAGCCTTACGTTCCAGTTCTCCGTCCTCTCCGATTATCTCCAATGCGGAAAGCAGAGAGAATGAACTGTCCTGCGAAAAAGCAGAAGTATTTGCACGGCTGTTAATGAGTCCGTACTTACCTGAAAAGGTATCATAAAGTCTGTTTAATCTCTCCTGCTCCGCTTTGATTTCGCTGTCAGGGTAATCTTCTGTCTGCAATTCAATCAGCGTTCTGACGGAATTTCTAATAGCAATCATACCCTTAATTCGGTTCTCTGCGGTTGCCGATACCTCCACCGGAGTCATACGGGAATTTTCACGATAGTAGATTTTATCGTCCACCACCGTATAGGAAAAGTTTCTCACTGTCGGGTCTGCCGGAATAGAATTATCTTCCTCCTCCAGTTCTTCCTCGGCTTCATATTCCGTGATTTCCCCGTGAATATTTGCGACTGCTTCATCAAGCTGTGCTGCAAGGTCTGCATTTTCATACGGTACACAAGTTGCTTCCATACCGAAACGCCCCGATACCATTTTCATTTCTCCAAGTATCATTTCGGGGTGCTGCACAAAATAAGAGTTCATCTTAATTCCGTTCTCATCGGTATCAAGATGAACCCAATCCGGCTCAATATCTATCAGTCTGTCACGCTTTTGCAGGATAAGAATATCCGAAACGACTTCCGTTCCTGCATTACCCTTAAAGGTATTATTCGGCAATCGAATTGCTCCAAGAAGCTCTGCTCTCTGTGCAATATACTTTCGTACTGCCGAGTTTTCCTTATCCATTGTGCCTTTGCTCGTTACAAGAGCCATCACACCGCCGGGTCTTAACTTATCAAGGGACTTTGCAAAAAAGTAATCGTGTATCAGGAACTTATACTTGTCATATCTTTTATCCGATACCTTAAAATCTCCAAAAGGCACATTACCAACCACTCCATCAAAAAAGCTGTCCGGCAAATTGGTTTCTTCAAATCCTTGTGCCGCAATGGTTGTTTTCTGATAAAGCTGCTGTGCAATCCCTGCGGAAATCCTATCAAGTTCCACACCGTAAATCTTACTGTCCTGCATTGTGTCCGGCAGCATACCGATGAAATTACCGATACCGCAGGACGGTTCTAACAAGTTGCCCTCCTTAAATCCCATCTGCTCCATTGCCTTATAAATAGCTGTGATTACTTCGGGCGGCGTGTAGAACGCAGTCAATGTGCTTTCTCTTGCTGAAGCATATTCCTCCGGTGTTAATACCGAAGAAAGTTCCAGATATTCCGTTGCCCACGCTGAATTATTTTCATCAAAGGCTTCTGAAAGTCCACCCCAACCGACATACTTTGATAAAACAATCTGTTCTTCAGGCGTGGCAAATCTGTTTTCTTCCTGACATTTTTTGAGAAGCTGTATTGCCATAATATTTCTGCGGAAGCGTTCCTTTTTACCAACCGTTTCAACCTCATTTTCTCTGAGATTAAAGGTATGACGGTCTGCCATAGGCACATCAGGGTGCAGGTCAAAGCCTTTGACCTTTTTCTTCTGCTCCCAAGCGGGAACTACCGGCTCAGGCTCTTTATCATAACCGTTTCCTATGCGATACCCCTGCTTATACATCTCATCATAGCTGTCAAAACCTGACTGCGAAGCTACTATCTCTCGATAATCCTCTATCGGCATACTGCCCATATTGGTCTGAACTTCTGTGACTGAAGATTTTTCTGCTTCCGAAACAAGGCTCTGCATTGTATCCTGCGTGCAGTCTGTAAAATCTGGTTTTTCTAAAAAACGGCTTTCTGCTTCCGAAAACCATTCCGTTCCGACATCAGCAAGTGTCTGATTGGCGATACTTCCAAGCCTATCAAAAAACTCATTAGATGTCTGACTGTCTTTTGCTATCTCTGTGATTTCATCAAAATTCAGTATATTTGTGACATACTGTCCTCCGGCTGCACTATCCGGATTATAATAAATCCAAGTAACAGTTGCATTATCCTGATTGATAAAAAAAGCATCGTTATAATCGACAGTTACATTTCTTTCTTCGGTTGGTACTTCTTTTACAATCAAATGCTCATTCATTGGATTTTCACGCACTTTTTCATCAAACTCTATGTGTGAAAATTCCTTGTTAAACAACGGCATATCATAGTCATAGAGCATTACTCTCTCGTCATCAATAGATAAAATTTCATACTCAGAAGCACCGATATACACCTTATCGCCAAGATGATATTCATACTCCACATCTTGCGGCATTTCCTGTTCTTCAGGCTCTTTTTGGGCTGGTACGGTGGACATCACTTCACGATTTTCAACCTGTTCTGCTACTCTTGCACGCTTCACTTCCTGCTCAGCGAGCCATTCAGGATAGTTCCACCATTCTTTTTTATTCAGGTATCTGTCATCGCTGATAAGGCGACCAATTTCCTTTGCAACCTCCGTCCAATTCATACGAATCTCTGGTGCATTTTCCTCATAACCTTTTCGGATACGGACACCCTTTGCATCGCAATCATAATTATAGTCCGAAACACCACCTGCGTATGTTCCTCCGCCAGTGCCATACTCTTTTTTTAGAAAATCGGCATTTTCTTTAAGCGATAAACTCTTTTGATACTGCTCATAAATACGGTACTTTCCATTCGCAAAGCCGCTTCCACTCGCAAGATAATTATCTATAATTTCTTTTGGAATAGAAAAAGCAGAGGTTGTTTGTTCCTCTGCTCGTTCTTGTATAAAGGATAATTGCCCGCCCATATCCGGCAACGGTTTTATATCTTCTAAGCGAATATCACTTCCGCTTTCACGATTTCCTGTGCCGAGCTGCGAAGGGAGTTCATCAGACAAACCCATTTCATCATATCCTCTGCTTTCATCTGTTCGGTCACTCCCTCTTTCTGTGCCATCTGGTTCAGGATTGTTTCCTCCATCTTGCTGGCTCTCTGTTCCACTTCCGCCAAGTGCTGTGTCAGTTCGCCCCTCGTCAGGAGATTGTAGTAAAGGACTCTGTGATGTTCCTTCAGAAACTTTCTCCTCATCTGAGCGTATCTGCCCAAAGTCACTTCCGGCTGCTGTGGAAGTTTCAGGTTCGGAAGGCTGTAATCGCCCACCATTGTGTAGGTCAGTTCGTTCATTGTCCAAACTCCTTTCGTCGTTATTTTCAACCTTATTGTATTCATTTCTGTCCTGACCGACAATTATGCGATTTTGACGGTTAAGTGCGGTAATTGTTTTAGACACTTCCGTCAATCCCATTTCTGCAATATCACTGGTAGCAAAGCCAAGTGCATTGAGTGTTTCCTGCGTATTGAAGTTGGTAACATCTCTGAAATCATCAAGTTCAAAATAGCCGTCCGTATCAACACCAAGCCTTGACATCATCATATATGCCACACTGTTTGCTACGACATTTTTATAAATGGAAGCCACAATATCATTGTCTACTTCCTCAAGGAAACTGACTTCGGTTGCATAGTAAAGGTCTTGCAGATAATCAGGAATATTATCCTCTGCCGCATTTCTTGCAGCTCCCATAATTGCTTCGGCAAGACTGCTCTTATTCTCAATCTCTCCGAAAGTGCTTTCCAATGTTTCAATCACATCTGCTTCGTATTCCTGACGCATATCCCAAATCGGGACTGTTCTCGAATATTTGCTTTCGTGGGTGTCTGAAATATCAAAGTAATGCGTCAGTCTTTGCCTTGTACGGTTCTCATCAGCAAAAACAGCAATACCTCTTGCACCTCGGTTGACCCATCTGCCAAAAATTCTGTTCCACTGCTCTATCTCAAGAACCGCTGTTGCATCAGGTCGCTGTGCATATACAAGAAGCTGCTCGTCATAGCGTAACTTATAATTTCGGCAAGCCGAAGCCAAGAATGCCTGCCAGTTCTGAGGATTTGATACAACCGTTTTGCAGGTGCGGTTGTAAAGCTCAGAAATAAGGTCATATTTTCGTGCCATTACCCTTGCACCTCCTTATCGTTTCTTATCTCTGCTCCTGCATAGCAGGCTCTTTCTTTTCATTGTTACCTCTGTTATTTTTTACTGCTTCATCAGAACCTCCGCCCAAATATGAAAAGAGTTTACCAGACTTTGTATTCTTCTGAAGTTCCATAATCACACCCATATCGGGAATAGTGATATTTGGAATTTTCAGGATTGCTTCCATATCAAGCTGCTGCAACTTTTTCTCCGTATCACAACCGGAGTCAAAGAGTTTATTCAGCACCTTGACCTTATTCTGAAAAGTTGCTTTGTCTTTCACGAAAATACCTCCTTAACCAATGTTGATTACAATAGAAATACCGCCACTTTGTTCTTCTTTCTGCGGATTGCGTGAATACTCAGGAAAAAGGGACTGTACTCTCTGCCTTGCCCTGCGTATGGTTTCAAAGCAAGGAAGTCCGTATGCTCTGTAATTAAATACAATATCTTCAAGCGGAAGTTTTCCGGCAGGAATATATCCGTATCGGTTGTAATAATGCAGAATGAGAAGCATATCATCATACCTCGACATCGGGCATTCCTTTAAGATTTCAAGCACTCGGCTCTCAACCGTTTTCTGTTGTTTCATAGTGTTCCTCCAAAAAAAAAAGGGACAGAGTTTTTTATGCTCTGCCCCGACTGGTTAATATTCGGTTATTTCTTACTTCTTACGGTTTTTAACCTGAAGAAAGATAAAGCCGCCAACGATAACGGCGACTAATGCGATAGCGATAATTGTCTTTGCTTCCATTACTCGTTACCCTCCTTTTTCTTCTTTTTGTGTGCAACAACAGAAGTTACGGCGATACCGACAGCAGAAAGTCCGGCAAGGACATACCAAAATTTCATATTGGTATCATCTCCTGTTTTCGGAGTATCCCTTAATTCATTGTGCATTTTTACGACGGCTGTTTCATCAAGTTTGATAGTAACATTCTGGTCGGCAGGTGTGATATATGCGGCAGACGCATTGTTAGCCACCTCTGATACGGTATATTCGCCAATACGAAGTCCCTCAATCACGATTTCGCCGTTCTTATCTGTTTCAAATGTCATATCATAACCATTTGCTCCGGTTACTCTGAACGCAAAACCTTTGACCTTACCGTCCGAAGATGTCTTGACGATTTTCAGTGTTCCACGCATAGCTTCATTGATGAATCCAACGCCTGCCTTATTCTCAACGGAATAAGTTGTTTCGTCCTTTTCAATGAAAACAGAGTATTCTCCCTTATCAAGCAGGAAGCCCTCCGGTGCTTTTGTTTCACGGACAATATATTTTCCGTAAAGCAACTCTTTCATCTCATAAATTCCGGTTTCAGTTTCTTCAAGATTTCCGATAAGTTCATCGCCATCATCAATCTTTCCGTTCTCATTGGTGTCCTTATATACCTCAAAGGTTGCACCCGTAAGCTTGTTATCTGGATATTCAGCGTCCACTTTTGTGAGTCTGATATTGCCGTGAACATACTCATTGACAATCTCGATTTCAACTACCTGCTCGGCTTCACTGATATTGACCTCATGCGCTTTTTCATCAAGAACAAATCCCTTTGGCTGCTCGATTTCTCTTACAATCCATTTGCCATAAGGAACTTTTGCAAAAGAAAAACTACCGTCTTTTGCAGAGGTAGTCGTCATAAGTGCAGTATCCTTTGTAAATTCTGTTTCTTCGGCTTTGAAGATACCGATAACAGCACCCTCAAGTGCTTCTCCATTCTCATCAATCTTCTTACCTGATACAGAACCATAGATAAGTTCATTCTTGATTTCTTTTCCGTCATTCACTTTTATTTCAACCGTTGCGGTATCCTGACCTGCGTATTCAAATGCAACCGGATATTTCGTATCTGAGAGAACATAATGCTCATCGGTTGCAATCTCTTTGACATAGTATTTGCCAAACGGAAGGTCTGACTTCATATCAGCAGTTCCATTTTCATTTACACTGACAATCTCAATCAGTCCATCAGCCGGAATAACTGTACCGCTTGCAGATACAATATCTTCTGCGGCATAAAGACCAAAGCTGATATTTTTGATTTCTCCGTTGTCGCCAATACCAAATGTCTTATCCTTTTCAATGGCTTTTGCAAGGCTTACCTGCACTTTCTGTCTTTCGTTATAGAATGATGTGGAAGTTTCGGTAACAGATATATTCTGACCTGCATAAGTAAGCTCAACCGTATGTGTTTCGCCACTGACTACCATTCCGTAAGGTGCGGTAATTTCCTTGACCTCGTATTTTCCGAGATAAAGTTCTTTGCTCTTAACAAACCCATTGGAGCTTGTTGTGATAGTATCTACCACTTCGCCCTTTGAATAGCGGAGTGTACCGTCCGGTGTACTAATATCTTCCGCAGCACGGACTTCATAAACTGCACCCTCAAGTCCTGCCACTTCATAAACAGGCTGATAGATAACATCACTGTCCTCAGAACCACTTACATTGACACCGCTAAATACTTCTCCGGTCTTTTCAACCATGATAGTACCTTTCTGTGCCATATTCGGCTTATTGACTTTCACAACAGTTACGCCGCCTTCCTCTGTGGAATTTTCTTCGGTAATATCAAAATATACCGGAGTATCATCAAGTACATATCCATATGGAGCTTGTACCTCTACGATAGAATATCCCTTGCCGTAATCCAGTTTCTCAGGTGTGACAAGAGAACCATTTGCGTCGGTATAGAACACATCAATCGTGGTTGGTGTCGGATAAGTAAAGGTCATTTTGACCTGATTGCCCTGCGGGTCGTAAATCTTAAATCCTGCTCCTGCATACGGAATACTCTTTCCGCTTTCTGCGTCCACCTTGACTACATTGACAAAGCTCTCGAAGTTACGGTTATTGATAAGATAACGGTAGGTCTGTGCGTTCTGTGAAATGAACACATCAAAATCATCCATCATCTCTCTGCCTTCCCAACCGGAAGTCTGGTGTACGGTATAAATACCATACGGCATATCTTTTGTCTGACCGAAGCCATTTTCATCGCAAACGATAGTATCTCTCTCGTCTTTATTGGCTGCGTCATAGCTTCCGGCAGATTTCAAATAAATCTCAAAGGAAGCACCCTTTTCAGGAGTTTCAATCTTTGTTTCTCCATCATCAGTGTGTTTAATGATAGCCACGTTACCTTTGATTACCTGCTCGGTTACATCATTGGAAGTAAGGTTGTGTTCCACCTCATAAAGTTTCGGGTCTGCACCTACCTTGTGAATGGTCTTATCAAGGAGATAGCCTTCACTCGGTGTAATTTCACGGATTGTCCAGTCGGTATCACAAACATATTCTTTGGTAGTGAACTGACCGTTTTCATCAGTAACATACTTATCAACAAGCGTTTCTCCCTTATAGATACCGTAAACTGCTCCTGAAAGTTTGGCATTGCCCTGTGCTTCGCCTTTCTCTGCGTCGCTCTTTGTTACTGTTACAGTAAATTTCTTCAAAATATTGTTGAAGTTTCTTGTGGTTACTTCTTTCCACTTCACTGGTGCAGTCTGATTTTTCGGCACAACATAACGGATAGCTGTGTCTACTTCTTCAAGGGTATATGGTTCAGAACCACTGATAAGCACATCTTTAAAAGTTGCCACACCGTTATTGTCTGTAACTGCATACTGGTCAACAGTATCACCGGAAAGAGAAGTACCGTAAAGATGGAACTTCACACCTTCAACAAGGTTATCTTCTGAGGACTTCACTACCTGAAGGTCGCCACGCTTCAATTTGTTATTGAAAGTGACCTTTGCAACCTGCCCTGCCACAACAGTAACTCTATGTGTTTCCTGCGGCTCGTACTTATCGTATGCCTGCTCGGTTACAGTATAGATACCCGGCATAAGGTTATCAATCTGGAACTTACCGCCATTAGCTGTTGTAACCGTCTGATTGATACCGTTTCCGGTAATCGTGAAGTTAATACCGTCAACCTTGCCGTCCTCACTGGTCTTTACAATCTGACAAGAACCATAGCTGACTTTCATCTTCACATAACCGTTGATACTGTCGCTTACTTCCTGAGCATAGCTGACAACATCCTGCACACTGGAATTCTGACCGTGTTTGCCCTCTGACCATACAACCACACCTCTGCGGACTGCATTTTTCTTGGTTGCGGTAATGGTAAATTCCTTACTCGGTGCTGTATCCATAGAAACCGTAAGTTTGTTACCATTCACTGAAAAACTTACTCCACTGATGTTTGCCTTGAAATTATATTTGGACAGCACATTATTGGAATCTGTCAGAGTAGTTGTGTACTTGCTTCCGTTCCACTCAAGTTCTATTGTCTTTGCCGAACCGGATGATTTATTACAAAAACTCGGTATGGTCGCATGGTTCTGTACACTCTGCACCATACTGTTGTAATAACTGAAAATCTTATTGCGGAGCGGATGCTTTGCATTGATGACATCTTTCACATTGCTGCAACCACTGGCTGCTACATGATTGAAGTTCGCATCACGCTCTCCGATAACAGTTTCCCAGATAAGAAGCTGTGTAGCATAAGCCTGTGCAATGCTGTTTGCTGCCGCTTCATTCTGTGACCTCCAAGAAGTCGAGATTCTCCCACGATAGCCATACTGTAAAATACGACCAACGAAAAGACGTATTTCATCTCCGGAAATAACCCCATTGGCTGCAAGGTTATTAAAATAATTTTCGTCATACTTATTCATTGTCTGACCGACCTTGAGCGAAATTCCCGGCTCAATACAATAAGCAACATTGCCTGAGTATGAGCCAATAGCCTTAAGATTGGTAAAATTGGAACGTCCGGTATGCCAACCATTTTTCAAGGTCAAATTGCTGTGTCCCCATACCCCATCGTAATTAGCATCGCCATCACGAGGGAAATCGACCATATAAACATCGGCTTTTTCTCCCGAAGCAGCATATGCTGTTGTCGAGCCAATGCCTGCAAAAGTGGTCACACACATAAGGGTCGCCAAGAAAAGCGACGTGACTCTTTTGAATTTTGACTTTATCATTGCGTTTCCTCCTGTAAAAATTGAAAAACACACCGTATCTCTACGATGTGCCTTTGTGGATTTTCTCTTACGACAAGATTTACCTGCCGAAAAACAAATGCGGATTTTTCGTTAATTTTTCATTTTACCATACACCTCCAGTCCGTTCATATTGTGCGATTGCCCCTTAGAGATAGACATATACTTTGAGATACTTATATTCAAGTGAGATAATATATATCGTTTTCGGTAGGTAGAAGTATAACTAAGGGGTTAGAGTGTGAGAAAGGGGAACTGTAACTCCGGCTATCTGCTGTCACGTTCTGCACGATTACGCAAAAACTTGTTGTAATGCTCCAATGCTTTGCAAACAAAATCCTCCGTCTGACTGACGGGAATGTTTTTCGGGATAAGCTGTCTTACTCTGTCACCCCTCAACACGATTTTTTCCTTTTGGTTCGGCTTTTCCTCAGACATAACAGCGTGGATTGCTTCGGTTGTAAGGTTGCCCTCGTTGAATAACTTTCGCATACGGATTGTCTGGTCGTGTGACGGGGTAGCATCATTCAGGTCGATTTCATCAACCACATCACGCTGGCAATCTTCATCAAGATAGGAAAGCTCTACGGCAGGACGCATTTTAATACGCCCCTCGTCAACAAATTCAAGCAGTTCAGAAACAAGGTTTGTCAGACGCACATATCGGTGTATCTGATTTCTGCTGTCCCCTGTTTCCTGTGCAATTTGTTCATCGGTTCGTAAATTCGTCCCCACTGGGGACACATTTTCTTTTCTTGGTCTGCCTGCTTGTCTTTTCATTGCTTCCAAACGCATTTTATACGCAAAGGCTTTTTCACTCGGCAATATCTCTGACCTCTGAAAATTACTCTCAACCATTAAAATGGTCGCTTCATCTCTGTTCAGGTCTACAATCTCACTTCTCAAGGTTTCAAATCCTGCCAGTTCACAAGCTCGCTTTCGTCTGTGTCCTGAAACAAGTTCGTATCTGCCGTCCTCTTTCTGCCTTACCGTTGCCGGAGTAATAACCCCTCTTTCCTTGACACTCTCCACAAGCTGCATCATATCTTCATCGTCCCTGACCTTAAACGGATGGTCTGGGAAATCATCAATCAGCTCTAACGGAATATCTCGGATTTTTGAAAGCTGTTCTTCATCTCTCTGTGCCTGCGTGGTAAATAAATCATCGAGCTTCGTGAGAGTGAAGTCGCTCTTTCTTCCTGCCATCGGCTAACACCTCCTTTGTAAATTCAGCGTATGCCTTAGACACTGTGCTGTTTGGCTCATAAGCATAAATGCTTTTGCCTTTGGAAGAAGTTTCAGCGGCTTTTACGGCAATCGGGATTTGTGTTCGATACATTCTTATCTGATTACCGAAATTCGCCATGAGTGCTTCCACCGTACTCTTTGCAAGGTTTGTTCGGCTATCCACCAAAGTAAGCAGCATACCGTCTATCTTAATATCCGGATTGATATACTTCTTTACTTTTGAAATGGTCTGCACAAGCTGTGTCATACCCTTTGCCGGCAAATACTGAGCCTGAACCGGAATGATAACACTGTCTGCCGCCGATAAAGCATTGAGAGTAACCATACCAAGTGAAGGCATACAGTCTATAATTACATAATCATATCTGTTTTTCACTTGACACAAATAATTCTTGAGTGTAGTTTCTCTGCTCATTGCGTTTACAAGGTTAAATTCCATTGCTGAAAGCTCAAGGTTTGCCGGAACAAGGTCAACACCTTCTTCGTGATGCAGGATACCAACCATAGGGTCTGTCATCGTTTCATTGATTACATCTGTGAGTTTTGTTGCAAGCGTGATACCCAAACCGTCTGTATCCTGCCAACCAAGACAAGTTGTTAAATCGCCCTGCGGGTCTGCGTCTATGAGCAATACTTTCTTGCCCTGCATTGCAAGCCCGACTCCGAGATTAACTGTTGTGGTGGTCTTTCCGACTCCGCCTTTCTGGTTACATACGGAAATCGTTTTGCAGTTTGACACTTCTTTTTGCCCTCCTTTCTGAAATTCATAGCCACCGCATTATGGCTATGTACCTGACCGACTCATTTCCTAATCGGTCATAGCAATATTTGTTCTCAACACCCCTTGCCAAGCAAAATGCTTATGGGAAGTCACTAAGGAACAGACTGCTTATCTGTATCATAGGATTCTAACCTCTGCCGGGTACTCCGCCAGCTCCGTAGAGAAGTATCATTATCATTCTGACTGTCATCGCCATATCAGGAGCAACCTGATACTCATAGCCGGAATTCTCGCTATTCTGAAATACAGAAATCACGGCGTACCTGCTAAAGTGGCTATCATCAGAAATAAAGTCTTAGTGAATGACTTATTCAATTTTCAAGCGAAAAGGCTTCCGTTTTTGCTATCTGGAATGAACCCCTTCACTCATTTGGACAAAGGGGTATGAAATGCACACCCAAAATCGCCGCTTTTCCGAAAATTTTTTTGAAAAATTTTTTGAAATAAAAAAAGCCGCCTGCTCCGGTTAGGAAACAGACGGCAAAACACGTTCTAAATGTATTCAATTTTCAATTTCTTTTTCTTTGCTTCAAGCACTTTGCAGAGGACATCATCTACTGCATCGGTGTATCGTCCCTGAGCTGCTAAATTGTTCTTCAGTTCAATGAGCGATTGTATCACTCGGCTTCGTTCTTCTTCATTTAAGTATAGATGATAGGTTTTCTCTCTCATTGGCTGTCCCTCCATCTTTCAAATGTATTTTTGATTATCTCTACATCTTCCTCTGTATCAGAAGAAATAAATATATGTACGTTCTGAAAAGCTCTTTTTAGGCTGTCGGCATAATCCAGTTCAGTGCCTTTCATCGGCAGTTTAATCAGTCTTATTCCTCGTTGCTCACACATATATGCTTTCATTATTTCTATATTCTCGTCAGCACTTCCTGACTCAATAGCCAACTTTTCTGAAGGTATGTATGTTTCAAGCGGAACTCCAAGCAATCGGTCAGAACCAAGTTCTGCTTTCAAACCTTTCTTATTAGAATAATAGCTGACAGCCAAAGCAGGAAATAGAGATAAATATTCTTGCTCACAAATTCGGCAGCCTTTATTCAATATCGTCCTTTCATTTATCTTCATACTCCATGAATGACCGTGCCTGCATTTCCACCACGCTCTCTTTGCTGAAGTTCGTGATACCTCTGTCGGCTTCAATTTATTCTGTTCATAATCCCATTCACTGAGAAGCTGACTGTCCGTTGTCGCCAAATCATTATATCCGGCAAGGACTTCTCTCTCTGCACAAACGGGGCATACCGTACCTTTCACACGGGCATTGACAACGGATTTCCACTCATTACCGCATTTTCTGCACTTCCACCAGACGTTTTTCCTCGACTTTGCATTTACTTCATCAGGTTTCAAAGGCAAGTTCTTCTCCGACCACTCCGAAGCAATTTCAGGGTGTGTTGTCTGCAAATCGTTAAACCCTTTCGAGAATATGTACCCACTGCAATACGGGCATTTACTCCCACCGGAACGGGTAGAAATAAGGGTGTTCCACTCTCTGCCGCAATCCTTACACTTCCACCACGCCTTACGATTGGCAAAGACCGTAACCTGAGTTGGAAGTAACGGATAATTTCTGTCCGACCACTCGGCAGCTATATCCGGCAGAAGCGTTGCAAGGTCATTAAATCCTGCCAACACTTTATTATGAGAGCAATACGGGCAACCCGTTTTATTTATTGTCCTGCTTTTAACGACAGCTTCCCACTCGTGACCTTTTTTACATCTCCATATCACTTTCTTATGAGAACCAATAGAAACCTCTGTCGGTTTTATCTTATTCTTTTTTGACCACTGCTTTGCCAGTAACGGCTCTAATGTCGCCAAATCGTTAATACCTGCAATCACTCTCGCACCGGAACATATCGGACATTTTTCTCCATTAGAACGAGCCTTAACGCTTGTTTGCCATTCGTGTCCGCAAGTACCTTTCCACCATACTTTTTTATTTGAACCAAAGGTAATATCATCAGGTGTAAGCGGTAAATTCTTCTCCGACCATTCCGTAATAAGCTCTGGGTGTACTTCTGCTAAACTGTTGTTCATAGCCAAACCTCAACCTCCTTGTGCTTAGAGTATATGAAGTTTTGGCTTTATCTTGTAGTTTGCGAATATCCGTATAAATAGAAAAAGCCCTTTGGGAAAGGGATTTCTCCTCTCTCAAAGGGCAAGTTGGCAAACTGGAAGTTATAGTGCAATCTTTTTCCATTTTCTAATCTTGGTTCTAAAAGTTCCGAACGGAGCAACTGTATTAACATGTATGAATTTGTATACTTCCCAGACAGCTGTTTTAGTTGCTTCGTCAGCCCATTTTCTCATATGTGGTTTAAATAATTCTTCCTCACTCAGAGAATCAATCATTACATAAATAGAGTTGATATTCTCATTCAATCTGTCTTTCAATTCTTGCAGTGACAGCTGAGCATACGTATCTGTGAACCATTGATATAATTCGCCAAGCTGATTCCACTTAAAATTATCCGAAGGAGT
The DNA here is from genome assembly GCF_003460565.1 of Blautia sp. AF32-4BH. Classification (NCBI taxonomy): domain Bacteria; kingdom Bacillati; phylum Bacillota; class Clostridia; order Lachnospirales; family Lachnospiraceae; genus Blautia; species Blautia sp. AF32-4BH. The sequence continues at coordinate 70,188 of NZ_QTVL01000018.1, forward strand.
TTTGACAGGAATACCCTTTCTTTCGTCTGATTCCCATTTAATAACAAGAGTTGTCCAGCCAACCTGATAAGCAAGATTTTCTGCCGGAGTTCGATCGATCTCATCAATTCTCTTATCTTTTAAATGCTCCGGAATATCATTAAATTCTGAAATATATTTTGCAAAGCTTTTATTTATCTCGTTTTTAAGCTCGTCTTTATTCTCATATGTTCTCAATAGTCTATCTCCTCAGCTTCCGATTTTCCAGTTTCAAAAA
>NZ_QTVL01000019.1:0-69123 GCF_003460565.1 Blautia sp. AF32-4BH
CTTTGGAGGGCTAATAATAAACCACCAGTTGAACTGGTGGTTGCTAACTTAGACAAAAGAGGCTTGTTTACGAAGACATCAGCAGAAAGAAAGGAAAAGAGATGAAAAAAAGTATTTTTCAGGAACTTGTGGAAGAATCAATTGTTCTTTTGAAAAATGAAGAGCAGATCTTGCCATTAAAAGAAAAAAAGGTGGCTTTTTTGGGACGGGCACAGATAGAAACCATTTTTTCGGGAAACGGTTCGGGAGCATCCAAATCCCTTGCAAACAAGAATCTCTTATGTGAATGTGAAAAAAGAGGAATCTGTGCAGAAGCAGGGTTAAAACAATTTTATACCAGCCATCAAAAAAACGAATCGGAAAAGTTTGTGATTGACGGTATTGATATCACAAATGTAGAAAATATGAACTGTGGTTTTATGTATGAGATCTTTGGAAAATATCAGCCGATGTGGACAGAGTATCACATTCCGGAGCAGCTGATGCAGAAAGCCAGGGAGTTTACCGATACCGCTGTTTTTGTGCTGGGAAGGAATGCCGGTGGGGAAGAATGTGACAGACATATCGAAGGTGATTATGAACTTACCGAATCCGAAAAAGAACTGCTGGAACAAGTGTGCTGTGTTTTTCCACATGTGATCGTTGTACTGAATATTAATGGAATGATCGATATGCAGTGGGTGAACGCCTATTCCGCAATTAAGGCCGTGGTGTTTCTGGGAATTCCGGGCGAAGAAGGCTGCGGAGCATTAGCTGATATTCTGACGGGGGCTGTGAATCCATCTGGCAAATTAAGTTTTTCCATGGCAGAGTCTTTCAAAGACTACCCGACAGCAGAAAATTTCACCTGGAATAAAGAACAGGAAGATGAAATTTTAACTTACGAAAATTATGGACTGGATGCAAAGGCAAATGGAAGTACAGGATATACGAAAAGCCCGGTAACGGTGTATCAGGAAGACATTTATCTGGGGTATCGCTATTTTGATACCTTTCGGAAACAGGTATTGTACTCCTTTGGATATGGAATGTCTTACACATCGTTTACGATTCTTCCAAAAGAGATGAAACAGGAAAAAGAAGAGCTGGAATTTATTACGGAGGTAACAAATTCCGGAAATTATGCAGGAAAAGAAACGATACAGCTTTATTTGTCCTGTTCTGGTACAGAGTCGGAAAAACCGGAAAAAGAATTAAAAGGCTTTGCAAAAACGAGACTTCTTGCTCCGGGGGAGAAGCAGAATATTTCGATTCGAATATCCATGCAGGATCTGGCAGGATATGTTGAGACATCTGCATCATATATCCTGGAAAAGGGAAAATATCAGTTTTTTATCGGAAATTCATCCCGTGAGACAATTTTTGCAGGAGAAATCCAGATAAGAGAAGATTACGTAATTAAAAAATGTGTGAATCGTCTTTGCGTACAAAACTGCAATGTAGAGCATTTGCAGGTACTATCTGCAAGAGAAGGACGAAAAAAGGTCCGAATGCATGAAAAGAAAAAAGAAGAGACCGATGGTTTAAAAGAGCAGGAAAGATATGATCTTTTACGGGATGAAATGGAACAAGTAAAAAATTTCAGTATCGAACAGCTGGCTGCATTGTGTGTGGGGTATGGACCTGGAATTCCATTTGCAGCGTTCAGCAAACAGGAACAGCCGGAAACCATATTGGATGGTCAGGGAAATCCACTGACCAAAAACGATCATCCAGTCGGAGCAAAAGGATATGTCTCCCCGGCTATGCCAGAAAAAGGTATTCATTCCATTTTTTATAAAGATGGACCGGCAGGTGTGGGAACGGGGGCCTGGCCAACGGCTATGCTGATTTCCTGCGCATTCAATAAAGAACTGTGGGAAGCGTTTGGAAATGCGGTTGGCGCAGAGTGCGAAAAGAAAGCGGTTGACGTATGGCTGGCACCAGCAGTCAATCTGCACCGGAATCCGCTTTGCGGGCGAAATTTTGAATATTTTTCGGAGGATCCTTATCTGACCGGAATCTGTGCGGTCCAGATTACAAAGGGCGTTCAGGAAAATCATCCTGTCCGCGTCTGCCCCAAACATTTTGCCGTGAATGAACAGGAAACGTATCGAAGAGGAAGTGCGAAGAAGCGGTACGATGCGGTAGATTCCATCCTTACGGAACGTGCATTGCGGGAACTTTATCTGAAACCTTTTGAAATGTTGGTTCGAGATGCCGGAGTATCTTTTATTATGACATCGTTTAATAAAATTAATGGGGTTCTTGCAGCTGGAAATCGAGATTTGTGTACGCATATTTTACGGGAAGAATGGAACTTTGATGGTGTTGTCGTTACTGACTGGGGCGATATGGATATTGTCGCAGATGGCGGCGATGCTGTGGCAGCGGGAAATGATATCGTGATGCCGGGTGGCCCGCCGGTGATCCGGCAGATTTTGCAGGCCTATCAGGAGAGACGGATTACCAGAAAAGATCTGGAAAGGAGTGTTGCAAGATTGTTACATGTTCTGAAGTTATTTGAGAAAGGGGAGCGTATTTAAATGAAATCATATAGGGATCATACACTGGGTGCCAAAGAAAGAGCCTCTCTTCTGCTCAAAGAAATGAGCCTTGACGAAAAGATGGCACAGATTAACTGTGTTTTTCCTTTTGATCAGGATGCCTATAACTTTGAAAAAATTCAGCAGGAGACAAAATACGGAATGGGAGAAGTAAGCACGCTGGAAATGCGCAGGATGGAGACACTTGATGAAGTGGCTGCATGGCAGAGAAAAGTGCAGAAGATTGTGATGGAAAACAGTGCCCATCAAATACCGGCAATCTTTCATATGGAAGGATTGTGCGGGGCCTTCATTCAGGACTCCACCAGTTTTCCGTCTGGGATTGGCAGGGGAGCAAGCTTTGATCCCAAGCTGGAAGAACAGATTGCAGAAATTGTGAGCAGACAGGAAACGGCCTGTGGTATTACCCATATACTGGCACCGGTTCTGGATGTGGCAAGAGATCCGCGTATGGGCCGTTTTGGAGAAAGTTATGGAGAAGATGCTTCCCTTGTAAGTGCGATGGGGGCAGCGTATACGAAAGGAATACAAAAGAATACAGTTGCTTCAAGAAAAGCAGAAAGTGTGGCAAAACATTTTGTGGCTTTTCATAATTCGCAGGGTGGAATTCATGGAACACACAGCGAAACGCCGACGCGACTTTTAGAAGAAGTGTTTGCAAAACCTTTCCAGGCAGCAATCACAGAGTCAGATCTGAAAGGTATTATGCCTTGTTATTGCTCTGTGAATGGAGAAGATGTATCTGCTTCTCATAACATGCTTACGAAACTGCTTCGGGAAAAAATGGGATTTGACGGCATGTGCATCAGCGATTACGGTGCAGTGGGAAATGCGCATAGTGTACATCATATTGGAGAAACATTTGAAGAAGCCGGTGCGATGTGTCTTCATGCGGGAATGGATATCGAGATGCCGTCCTGTACTGGCTATAATGAGAAATTAAAAGAGATGTTTTCAAGTGGAAAACTGGATATCCATATTTTGGATACAGCGGTTTTGCGGGTTCTGGAGGGAAAATTCAGAATGGGCTTATTTGAAAATCCCTATGCGCTGGAAGGAAAAGAGCTTCATGCTCTTGTAATGCAGGAAGCAGACAGGAACACTTCCCTGCGGTCGGCCAGAGAATCCATGGTACTGCTGAAAAATGACGGCGTATTGCCGATTGCGGCAAAAGGGAAAAAAATCGCGGTGATCGGACCGCATGCCGGGTATGCCAGAAAAATGTTTGGTGGATACACACATATGTGCATGATGGAGTCTACCTATGCGATTGCCAATTCTATTGCAGGTGTAAGCGGAGTTGTACAGGCAGATGCAGATGAGATTATTACGGTTCCGGGAACCAATATTCAATCTGATGAGACAGAGCAGTTTGATCAGATCCTGAAAAGACAGAAACCGCAATGCAGAAATCTGTATGAAGAATTCCAAATCCGCTTTCCGGAAAGTGAGATTTTATATGCATATGGCTATCCGATTGCAGGAAACGACGAAAGTCATTTTGAAGAAGCGCTGCAGGCAGCAAAGCAGGCAGACATTGTGATACTGACGCTTGGCGGTAAGCACGGAACGTGTTCCATGGCATCAATGGGAGAAGGAATTGACAGTACTGATATTAACCTTCCAAAATGTCAGGATGCATTTATTCGCAAGGCTGCGCAGCTTGGAAAACCATTGGTTGGCGTTCACTTTGATGGAAGACCGATTTCCAGTGATGCTGCAGAGGAATATTTAGATGCTATTCTGGAAGCATGGAGTCCATCGGAAACAGGAGCAGAAGCAGTAGTTGATATTTTAACCGGAATATATAATCCGGGAGGAAAACTTCCGGTTACCGTTGCTTATGGAGTGGGACAGCTTCCGGTTTATTACAATCATCCATATGGTTCCTCCTGGGATCAGAGCGGCAGTATCGGTTTTGCCAATTATGTGAATATGCCGCACAGACCGAGATATTATTTTGGATACGGACTGTCGTATACAACATTTACATATTCGGATTTACATATCTCGATGGGAAATGAAAAGGCAGCAGATACGGTTCAGATCTCCTGCGCTGTTGAGAACACGGGAAGCTGTGAAGGAGATGAGGTCGTCCAGCTTTATTTACGAGATGAATATGCCAGCCTGACAAGACCAGTAAAAGAACTGGCAGGTTTTAAGCGCATTCACCTGCGAAAGGGCGAAAAGAAAACGGTATGCTTTGAGGTGAAAACGGATCAAATGGCTTTTCTGGACATTGATATGCACTGGAAAGTGGAAAAAGGACGATATGCAGTAGAGGTCGGAAGTTCTTCAGAAGATATTCGTTTAAGAGGAAGCTACTGTGTGAAAGAAAATAAATGGGTTGCGGGAAGAAACAGAGCGTTTTGGGCAAGTGCCGCAGCGAAATAAAAAGAACAGAACCGGATGCCATTTTATACAAAGCGGCATTCGGTTCTATTCTTGCGGTATTCCCGTGGGGAGCAGTTCATTTTTTCACGGAAACATTTTCCGAAATAGGACTGCTGGCTGAAGCCGGTCTGCAGGGCGATCTGTCCGATGGGAAGTGTGGTTTCTGTTATCTCCGTGATTTGTTTTCTATGTTTTGGCAATATCTTAATAATTTCTGCAGATATTTTCATATTATTTTTTCGATATAATAAGTATATTTGTTGTAAAAAGGATTGTAAAGGTAGTCCAAATGGACAATAATAGTTTATCACATACAACGTGGAATTGTAAGTACCATATGAACCAGAGCAGGAAAACCTGCCGTCGCTGATCACACTTGAAAAAATATGTGTAGCTTTGGGCGTGACATTATCGCAGTTTTTTCGGGAAGATAATTCAGAGAATCTGACAGAAAAACAGAAAGAAGTTCTAGGGATATGGAATGATCTGAGTACAAATGAGCAGGAAACAGTAATGTCAATGCTGCGTGGACTTCGGAAGTAAGAGAACAGTTCGAGTATATGTATCGGCTGTTCTTTTTTTGTTTTTGAACGTTAAAATGTTAATTTTTTTCTTGTGTATAGTAGAACACTAAAGTATAATAAAATCAGTTTTTTACATAAGATTAAAGCTATAATAAGGAAATTGGCAAACCAGATGAAAGTCTGGGACGCAAAGCTACAGGGCCTGTAAAATGGCAGCCAGTTGCATAAAATGAGATGCACTGTCTGTCTGACGGTGCTTTTTTACGGTGTTATTTCATAGACGTAACAATAATGATTTTATCAGGAAAGAATGAGGAAAATAAAAGTATGAAAAAGGCAAAACGTTGTCTGATAGCAGTGGTGTCAGGTGTACTTGTAGCATCTGCTGTCTTGTCTGGATGTGGACAGTCAAAGAAAGAAGTATCTATAAATGATGATCATCTTACCGTTTATCTGTGGGAAAATCGTTTGATGAAAAATATTGCACCCTATATCCATGAACAGTTTCCAGATCAGGATATTGAATTTATTATAGGTAACAATGATACCGATTTATACAGTTATTTTAAAGAACATGATGAATTACCGGATATTATAACAGTACGTCGATTTTCTGGAACAGATGCACAGGACTTACAGCCTTATCTTATGGATTTTGCTTCTTATGATGTTGTTTCCAAGTATTATTCTTATGCGGTGCAATATTATAAGAATGCGGAGGATGAAATCCAGTGGCTGCCAATCTGTGGTATTCCGCAGACGATCATTGCCAACAAAACACTGTTTGATCAGTATGGCGTAAAGATTCCAGAAAATTATGAGGAATATGTACAGGCCTGTCAGCAGTTTTATGATAATGGCATAAAACCGTATTCCATGGATCTTGGGGAAGACTGGTCTAATAATGAAATCATCCAGGCGGCGGCAATCGGTGAGTTTACAAGCCTGGATGGTATTGAATGGCGAAACGGTGCAGAGACTGCAGCGGATGAAGTAAAGTTTGATGATGTATTATGGAAACGTATTTTTTCAGAAACCAGTCAGTTTCTTAAGGACTCGCATTTTGGTAAAGAAGATATCAATATTGATATCAATACAGGAACCCAGATGTTTGTCGAAGGAAAATCAGCAATGTTTCATGGACATCCGACGGTTATGCAGCAGCTGCAGAAACAGATGGATGCGGAGCTGATCCGTATTCCTTACTTTTCACAGACATCGGATGAATCCTATGTGTACATGACTCCGTCCTTAAACATTGCATTTAACAAAAACCTGGAAAAAGACCGGGAGAAACTGGATACTGCGCTGGATGTGCTGGATTGTATGATTTCAGAAGAGGGGCAAAAGCTGATTGCGGATGGAAGCGGTGTTATTTCATTGAATACAGATGTTCCAACCATGATGCAGGATGTGCCTGGACTGGAAGAGGAAATTAATCATAATGCTGTTTATATCCGATATTCCGCCCAAAAATCATTTGATGCAAGTCTTGAGGCTGTTCACGGATTACTGTCAGGGGAAATGGATGAAATACAGGCTTATGATACTTTTCGCAGTGTAATGAATCGTAAAGATCCAGAAGAAAAAGCAACGGTGAATTTTGAAAATGAATATTCCATTTCACTGAACGATAGAAATGGCCGTGATGCAGCATCTTCCATTTTAACTACGATCAGAGAAGAAAATGATGCACAGCTGGCTCTGGCACCATATTATTATTTCACTTCTTCTATGTACAAAGGAGAATGCACCAGCAGCCGGGTTGGCATGATGACAGCGAAGAGTTCAGATACACCATTATATGTTGCAAAAATCAATGGTAAACAGGTTTATGAACTCGTGGAAAATTATCTTGCTGATGCTGATGAGAATTTTTACGTAACCAATAAATACGAATTACCAATTGCATCCGGTATGAAAATGATCGTCAATCAAGAGGAAAGTGGATTTTCGTTAAAGGACTTAACAGTTAATGATAAGAAAATAGACAAAGAAAAGGAATACTCGATTCTTCTTACAGACACCACAATGTCTGTTTTGAAAAAAATAAATCTGAAATGTGAGATTGAGCAGCTTAAAGATACAACATTATCAAGTGCATGGACCGAAGCAATGTCAAATGGACAGCAGCCGTCAGCACCGGAAGACTATATAGAGGTTGAACAGTAAAAGTGGAGATAGAACAAAAGGTAAACAAAAGAAAAAAAATAACAAGGCTGTTGCTTATACTACTTATGATTCTTTTAAGCTTAGTTTGTATCAAGTATCTTATAAGTAAGTCTAATAAGTATATCAGCGAAAATGGAAAAAGCAGTATGGGAGCTGTTGTTGAACAGATACAGCAGACCTATGATCTTCAGGTGAGCGGATACTACAGCCAGCTGCAGTTGGTTGAGGAATTCTTACTTCATGAGAGGGAACTGTCTCTTGAAACGGATACGAACAAAAATTTCTTTGAAGCATGGGAAAAAGAATCGGAAAGTACTCTTATATTCCTTCAGGAAAATGGTCAGGCAATATCAGCAGGTGGAACAAAAATGCGGATTGATATGCCAAGTAAACTTCTGCTGGACTTAAAGAACGGATACAATATTGGAAAACTGGTGCGTCTTGATTATGATCAGAAGAAAAAAGACGGTTATCTGGTTGCGATTCCATGTCAGGAATACACGATCAATGGAGAAACTTATACGGCAATTGGAACTGTGTATGATCATTCGAAACTGGATTCCATGTTAAAATTGAAAGGTTATCATGGAAAAGCATATTTGTTCATGCTGGATCATGACGGAAATATTACGTATACGAACCAGAGTGGAGATAAATACCTGCGTAATTATTCTTTGTTAAAACATTTAAAAGGGGAACAGGCTATTACAGAAGAAGAGGCTGATTTGTTCAAAAAGAAGTTTGATAACAGAGAATCCGGAGTTGCACTTTTGGGAAAACAGAACCCCTATTATCTGGGGTATTGCCCGATAGAAAGCAACAACACCATTTTGGTGTGCATTGTGGCCAAGGGAGTTGTGGACAATGTGCTGATGGATTACCAGAAAACGGTGTTGTTTACAACAATACTCATGGCAGGTTTTATACTTTTACTTTTTGCCGGATTATTCTACAGTATTTCCAGACTTAGTCTTGCAGATCAAAAAGCAGAATATGAAAAAAGAAATAATGAACTTCATTTACAAACAATGAAGGAAATGGAAGTAGTCAATCAAAAACTGAAAAAGGCAAAGAACGTTGCAACAGAGGCTTTACAGACAGCTGAAAATGCAAATAAGGCGAAAACGGATTTCCTGTCTAATATGTCACATGATATTCGCACACCTATGAATGCAATCATTGGTATCACATCTTTGATCAGACATGATGCAGGTAATAAAGCAAAAGTTATAGAGTATGCAGATAAAATAGATATTTCATCACAGCATCTGTTGGGAATTATCAATGACGTTCTGGATATGAGCAAGATTGAGGCAGGAAAAACAGTCTTCAAATATTCTGACTTTTCTATTCTGGATCTTGTACAGGAACTTAACACTATATTTCATACTCAAATATATGAAAAGCAGCAGACCCTTACAATCATAAAAGAAAATATTCAGCATGAATGGGTGAATGGGGATCAGGTTCACCTGATGCAGATTTTCAGCAACCTGCTTTCCAATGCAGTGAAGTATACCCAGGAAGGTGGGAAAATTCAGTTCTTTGTAGAAGAATGTGAGACAAAGTCATCTGTCTATGCAAAGTACCGTTTCTTAGTTAGCGATAATGGTATGGGAATGTCGGCAGATTTCAAGGATACAATTTTTGATGCGTTTACCCGTGCGGAAAGTTCCCTTACAAATAAAATACAGGGAACAGGACTTGGAATGGCGATTACTAAGAATCTGGTTGAGGCAATGGGAGGTACCATTGATGTGGAGAGTGAATTGGGACAGGGAAGCTGTTTTGAGGTTCTCTTGGATCTGAAAATTGCAGAGGATAGAACGGTTGCTCTGGCGGCACAAGAAGAAACAGATGAGCAGGATGGTAATATCCTTCAAGGAATGAGATTCCTGTGTGCAGAGGATAATGAGCTGAACGCAGAGATCCTGACGGAACTGTTAAAGATTGAAGGTGCGGAATGTACCATCTGTGAAAATGGCGAAGAGATTTTGAAAGCATTTGAGCAGTCTGCTCCAGGTGATTATGACATGATCCTGATGGATGTGCAGATGCCTGTTATGAATGGTTATGAGGCAACGAAGGCAATCCGCAAAAGTTCCCATAAACTGGCAAAAACGATTCCGATTATTGCCATGACTGCCAATGCATTCTCAGAGGACATTCAGCATTCTCTGGCAGCCGGTATGAATGCACATGTTTCAAAACCGGTTGAGATGAAGGTGCTGGAAAAGACGATAAGAAGTATAAAATCAGGCGGGGGGGGGGGTACCGAACCGCAGGTCACTGTACAGTGACGAATGGAAAGTAACCGGACATAGAAGAATCAAAAAGGAGAGTTAGGGATAGACAGAAAATGAAAGGAAAAAGAGTGATTGCAGGCATTCTGCTTGCAGGGATTTTAGCAGTCACCCTGGCGGGGTGTAAAAACACAGATAACACGAAAGAAAAAACCGAAAAGCCTGTTATTACCCTCGGCAGCGACAGCTATCCACCATACAATTATCTGAATGAGGATGGTGTACCGACGGGAATCGATGTAGAACTGGCTGCGGAAGCTTTCAAAAGAATGGGATATCAGGTGGAGGTTGTCCAGATCAACTGGGAGAAGAAAAAAGAACTGGTGGAGAGCGGAGAGATTGACTGTATCATGGGCTGCTTTTCCATGGAAGGACGCCTTGACGATTACCGCTGGGCGGGACCATATATAGCAAGCCGGCAGGTGGTCGCTGTAAATGAGAACAGTGATCTCTATAAACTGAGTGACCTGGCGGGAAAGAACCTGGCTGTTCAGTCCACGACCAAACCGGAAGGTATCTTTCTGAACCGGACGGATGAGAGAATCCCAAAGCTGGGCAATCTGATCAGCCTGGGACACAGGGAGCTGATCTATACATTTCTGGGAAAAGGATATGTAGATGCAGTCGCTGCGCATGAGGAATCTGTTGTCCAGTATATGAAGGATTATGACGTAAGCTTTCGAATCCTGGAAGAACCTTTGATGATCACCGGGATAGGTGTTGCTTTTGCAAAAGATGATGACAGAGGAATCTGTGAGCAGATGAGCCAGACTCTGGAAGAAATGCGGCAGGATGGCACATCCCTGAAAATTATTGAAAAATATCTGGATGATCCCCAGAAGTATCTGGAGGTGGATGATCTTGGATATTAAGAGAATGAAAAGAGAAAAACGAATCCAGCTGATCGGTGGTCTGATTGGAATCTGTGTGGCAGCAGTCTCTCTGTTTTATTTCTTTCATGCGGAGAAAGCGGAAGCAGAGAAAAGAATGGTAGAGATTGTAAATTATGTCAAAGTGCAGTGTTCCACCTACACCCATTATAATGAATCTTCGGAATCCAAAAGTCTTCTCCGTGCCATTGAAAGTGCCAGACAGATGAGTACGAATATCGATATGGAAATAGAAAACGGCGGTCAGCTAAGCCGGGATTTCCTGAAGGAAAACCTGCAGACTCTATGGGTGGATGGTATCATTGTACTGGATGCAGAAGGAAAGACGGACTGTGAATACAGCACGGATGAGTCTCTGGCTAATGAGATTACGGAGTATCTGCAAAAAGAAATTATCATGGATTTTGCCGGATATGAAGAAAGAAGCTATTCGGAACGGTTTACCAGGGAAGATGGATCCTTTATTGACATTGCAGCCTGCGCCAGAAAAGGTGCACCGGGTATCGTTGCAATCTATTATTACACATCTCCTGAATTTGCCAGAAACTATACGCTGACGATACAGGGGCTTTTAAATGGTTATAGTATCCAGAAAGATGGAACGATTATCGTTGCAGACGACGGAATCGTTGTTGCCAGCAATAATGAGAGCCTGTTGGGACAGAATACAGCCGACAACGAAGTTGTTCAGGCAATGAAAAAGCATACAGACAGTCAGCATATCTATCATTTTAGGAAGGAAGGAATTGGATGTTATGGAATCATGCTGAAACAGCGTGATTATTATATCTACGCATATTTTCCGGATACGGAAGTGTTTCGTAATCTTCCATTAAGTGTTATAGGTGTTATTTTTCTTTATTTTCTGATGTCCGGCATATTCTGGTTCTGGACATACAGAACCAATCTGGCGCACCGGAAACAAGAATTTGAAAAAGATGAAAAATATAAAGCAGAACTTCTGACAGCAGCAAAAAAGGCAGAAGCCGCCAATGAGGCAAAAACAGAGTTCCTTCATCGTATGAGCCACGATATCAGGACTCCGATTAATGGAATCTACGGTTTGATCAATATGGCAGACCATTATGCAGATGATATGGAGAAGCAGAAGGAATACAGAACAAAGGTTAAAGCGGCATCCAATCTGTTGCTGGAACTGGTAAATGATGTTCTGGACATGAGTAAGCTGGAGTCGGGTGAAGTTGTTCTGGAAGAGAGTCCATTTAATCTGAGCAAAATCTCTGAGGAAGTGCTTGTTGTAATTGAACAGATTGCTGCAGAACAGAATATCCGGATTGTATGGGAGAAAAAAGAAATCATACACCGTGATCTTATTGGAAGTCCGGGGTATGTAAAACGTGTGATGATGAATATCCTGTCCAATGCAGTGAAATATAACAGAGAAAATGGACATATTTATCTTAGCTGCATGGAAATCCCATCCGAACAGCCAGGAATGACGACAATGGAATTTATCTGCCGGGATACAGGAATCGGAATGACTGAGGAGTTCCAGAAACATATTTTTGAACCATTTGCACAGGAACATACAGGAAGCCGCACAAAGTTTGTCGGAACCGGACTGGGAATGGCCATTGCAAGGAAGCTGGTCGAGAAAATGGGTGGAACCATTACTTTTGAAAGTGAAAAAGGCGTAGGGACGACATTTGTGATCCGGGTTCCATTTAAAATAGATCCGGATGCGGATAAACGTGAAGAACAGAAGGAGGTATCCGAAAAATCTATAAAGGGATTGCATATTCTTCTGGCGGAAGATAATGAGCTGAATATGGAAATCGCTGAATTTATGCTTCAGAATGAGGGCGCGGACGTGATTAAAGCGTGGAATGGGCAGGAAGCGGTTGAGCTGTTCAGAAAAAGTGAACCTGGTGAATTTGATGTCATTCTTATGGACATTATGATGCCTGTAATGAATGGTTATGAAGCCACAAAGATGATCAGGTCTCTGGACAGAGAGGATGCAAAGGAGGTACCGATCATTGCAATGACAGCAAATGCGTTCACGGAGGACAGAATAAAAGCAAAAGTAGCAGGGATGGATGAACATGTTGCTAAGCCAGTTGATGTGGAATTACTGATAAAAGTAATTCATAAATTGGTGAAATAAAAGATGTTATAAGAATGTTAGGGGGCAGTTACTGCAAACAGTAACTGCCCCCTAACTAGGATATTTATGTAATTATTTCTGGTCCAGTACGGACTGAATCTGCTTCATCAGCTGATCGTAGTTTGACTGATCGTCAATGCCACCCATGAAAGGTTCCCCAACGATATTTCCGTCTTTATCTACAAGAACGGTTGTAGGAAATGCCATGATGTTTCCTTTTCCAGCATAGTTTCCAACTGTTGAATTAGAATCGAAAGTCAGGTTCTTGTAGGAAGCGCCCTGAGCTTTCAGGATTTCTTTTGCCTCTTTGATTCCGGCTTCATTGTTGTCTAAAGTATCCATGTTGATACCAACAACTTCGCCACCCATTTCTTTGAGTTTCTCATTTAATTCATTCAGCTTAGAGAGCTCTCCGACACATGGCTTGCATCCACTGAACCAGAAATTTACAACTGTAACTTTATTTTTAGCGAAAAGACTGTCATCTACATCGTTTCCATCCAGATCTTTTCCTTTGAAACCTTTGAATACAGCTGTGGATTCGTCTGATTTGGAGGAAGAGCTGTCAGAGGAATCGGATGCAGCAATCTCTTTCTCAAGCTTGGCAATTTCTTCTTCAATTCCGCGGATTGTCTCGATGTCTTTGCACAGAGTTTCATATTCTTCTTCAGAGAAAGAGTCTTTGTTAGATTCCACTGTGCTTGCGAGGGAATCAGCATAGTTTTCGCTCATGGCATCACCGGCAGTGTTCTTGTTCATAAGACCAAAGGCTTTGTCCCATGCATCTTTGTGATCAACAAAAAGCTGGTTTTCCTGCTGGTAAAGGTCATTCCGTTTTTCGTTCAGCTCGTCTGCGCTGCCCGTTTCTGTTGTGGAAGAAGATTCCTGTTTTGTGTTTGTATTGTCTGTTGAGGAGGAATTTCCGCAGCCTGTAAACGCAAAAAGTACAGAAATGGCAAGGGATGCAGCAATTACCGTTTTTAATTTCATTGAGTTTGTTCTAAGCGTTTTGTTTTTCATGATTTTAAATCTCCTTTAAATTACGTTTTATTAGTTTTTATTTTCAGCCTGTTTCTTAGTTGAAAATCCGTAATGATAGCAGATTGCATCAGTCGGACAGGCTTTCATACATTCTCCGCATCGGATACACTCCGGATGGTTTGGTGTGTCTACTACATTGACATCCATCTTACAGACACGACTACATTTCTGGCAGCCAACACATTTCTCATGATCAACCTGAATCTTAAGAAAAGATACCTTGTTAAACAGTGAGTAAATAGCACCCAGCGGGCAGATCCATTTACAAAATGGACGGTAAAACAAGATGCTCAGGATGATGAAAAGCGCAAGGATTGTGAACTTAAATGTAAATAAATGTCCGAGTGCGGCACGGATTCCTGAGTTGGCAAGTGCCAGCGGAATTGCGCCTTCAAGTACGCCCTGTGGGCAAATGTATTTGCAGAAGAAAGGATCTCCCATACCAAGTGAATTGGTTACAAATGCCGGAAGCAGTATAACAAAGACGACCAGAATCACATATTTCAGATACCGCAGAGGCTTCAGTTTTGCGGTGGAAAGTTTCTTGCCCGGAAGCTTATGCAGCAGATCCTGGAACCATCCAAACGGACAGAGGAATCCACAGATAAACCGCCCTAACAGAACACCTAACAGGATGAAAAATCCGGTGATGCAGTAGGTAAATTTGAATTTTGAAGAACCGACCACGGCTTGAAAAGCTCCAATCGGACAGGCACCTGTGGCGGCAGGACAAGAGTAACAGTTTAGTCCCGGGACGCACATCGTTTTTACATTTCCCTGATAAATTTTCCCTTTAAACAGATTCGGGATGTGAATGTTGGTCAGCAGTGTAGCAGCTGCCTGAATCCATCCGCGGAAGCGGGCCAGAAAGTTTTTGTTTGATTTCATTTTCTTATCCAATTCCTACACACTCCATACATAATTTTATTGCCTTACTAAGAACAACCGCTGCTTCTTCGCGGAAGATCTCGACAAGGAAAAACACCAAACCGGCTGCAAGTAAAAGAATTTGTGTTGCTTTTTCAGATTTCATTAAAATACTCCTTTCAATGTTCAAAGTCCGTGTATTGACCTTTCGATGTTTGCATTATACAATAGAGGGCGTAAAATTCCTGTTAAGAAAATGGAGAAAAATAAATTGAGATTATTAGTTGTTGAAGATGAGAAGAAATTATGTGATATGATTGTGAAAAGTCTGCACCAGGCAGGTTATGAGGTAGACACGTGTAATGACGGAGAGGAAGATAAGCGGGAATTCATGACGTGGAGTTTCAAGTGATTAAAAAATTTATGAAAATGAATAAGTGGAAAGTTGCATGTCCATTGACATGGCTTTCCACTTATTTTTATGAATTCCTATGCGCCAGACGAGCAGACAACAGAAATTGGCATCTTACCCGCGAATTTCTGCATTTTACATCATGCAGACTGGACGAATGCTGTAAAATCATATATAAAAGAAATAGGAATAACTGGGGGTGAGATGGATGAAATGTGAGGTGGAACAGATTGATCCAAAGCAGGAAGAACATGTTATGGTATATTGCCACAACAGGGAAGCATCCTGGGTGCAGAATGTTCGGGAAGCTGTATTTGGACAAACATCGGTATGTGGATATAAAAATCACGTTTTGTATCAATTGAAATTGTCTGATATTTTTTATGTGGAACAGCAAAGAAATCAAAGGAGAGGGCAGGCGTAATGGAAACAGATATGATTAAAATCACTCATTTAAAGAAAAGCTTTGGTGATGTAAAAGCAGTCAATGATCTGAGTTTTCAGGTGAAAAAAGGAGAGTTCTTTGCATTCCTTGGTGTAAACGGGGCAGGGAAGAGCACAACGATTTCGATCATCTGCGGGCAGCTTCGCAAAGACAGCGGAACGGTTCAGATCCAGGGCACAGATCTGGATAAGATCGGAAGGAAAGTTGGAACAATGCTTGGCGTGGTATTTCAGGACAGTGTGCTGGACAAGCCACTTACCGTCAGGGAAAATCTGAAAAACAGAGCAGCGCTTTATGGAATAACAGGAAAAGCGTTTGAAAAAAGATTGCGGGAACTAGTGGAGATTTTTGATTTCGGAGATTATCTGAACCGGCCGGTCGGAAAACTGTCCGGCGGACAGAGAAGAAGAATTGATATTGCAAGAGCCTTGCTGCATCGGCCCGAACTTCTGATTTTAGATGAACCAACGACAGGACTTGACCCACAGACGCGGCTTTTGATCTGGGATATCATTGAAAAACTTCGAGTGGAAGAAAAGCTGACAGTTTTTCTGACTACGCACTACATGGAAGAAGCTGCAAATGCCGGTTATGTGGTGATTCTGGATAAAGGAAGCATCGTGGCGGAAGGAACTCCTTTTGAGCTGAAAAATGAGTATGTGCAGGACACTATGTCTGTTTATGGTGTGACAGGAGAAGAAATCAAAACACTGGGCAGAGAGTATAAAAAGATCCGGGATGGCTATCAGTTAAAAGTAAAAAATACCGCAGAGGCTACCCGGCTGATCGTGGAACATCAGGAAATATTCCGTGATTATGAAGTGGTAAAGGGCAGAATGGATGATGTATTTCTTGCTGTAACAGGAAAAACATTGGGAGGTGAGCACAGATGAAGGCAGTATTTGCACTTATAAGTCGAAACAGAAAATTGTTTTTTAAAGACAGAGGAATGTTTTTTTCGGCTTTAATTACTCCGGGAATTCTGATTTTGCTGTATGCTACATTTCTGGCAAACGTATACAGAGATTCCTTTGTGTCCGCGATCCCGGACATGATTACAATCTCAGACAAACTGGTCGATGGAACGGTGGCCGCACAGCTTGCCGCGGCTCTTCTGGCAGTCAGCTGTGTGACTGTGACATTCTGCGTGAATCTTACGATGGTACAGGACCGGGCAAACGGAACAAGGAAAGATTTTAATGTATCGCCAATCAGCAAAGCACAGCTTTATCTTGGGTATTTTTTATCTACTGTAGTCAATTCCCTGCTGGTGAATGGGCTTGCGCTTGTATTATGCCTTGGCTATATGTACAAAATGGGCTGGTATATGAGCGCTGTAGATGTATTCTGGGTTCTTCTCGATGAAATTTTACTGGTACTCTTTGGAAGCACGTTGTCAAGCATCGTCAGTTTTCCACTGACAACCCAGGGTCAGTTATCCGCAGTGGGAACGATCGTAAGTGCCGGGTATGGATTTTTATGCGGAGCTTACATGCCGATTTCAAATTTCGGCAGCGGCCTGCAGAAAGTACTGTCGTATCTGCCAAGTACCTACGGAACTTCTCTGCTGAAAAATCATATGCTCCGTGGAATCTTCGAAGAGATGGAGAACAATCAGCTGCCAGAAGAAATGATTACTGCGATTCGTGATACACTGGATTGTAACCCGAAGTTCCAGGGGTCTGTAGTAAGTGTAAATCAGATGGTGATGCTTATGGTTGGATGTGTTGTGGTATTTGGAATTATTTTTTTGTGCATGACAGCTCTTCCGGAGAAAGATGGGAAGTAAATATATCCTTCGACTATAGAATGAATAAAAAATGAGAAAAGAGACAGTTATGAATATTACAGAAAGAGAGATCGATGACCCGGAAAAAGAGGGCGTTATACTCGAATATGTAAATTTTACGAAAGAATTTGCAGAAATAAAAGAGTATGTAAGAAGCAAAGGGGAATCTATCCGGGGATACACAGAAAAGAAATAATGTGTTTCCATAAGAACAGAAGATATTTTATATTTCGAGGCAGTGCAAAACAAGGTGTTTGCTTATACGTCAAATAAGTTTTATGAAATTAAAAGCAGACTGTATCAGCTGGAAGAGAAAATAACAAGAAAATGTATGTAGCGTGCATCAAAGACAACGATTGTAAATGCGGATCGTATTGTTTCGGTTCGTACCGCATTAAATGGGCGTTTGTATGTGCGGATGGAGGCTTTGAGCAGATTGGAAATGGCCTTGCAAAAACAGGAGCAGATCCTCTGCAAAGCGCTGCATACGGATCTTGGAAAGAGCAAGACGGAGAGTGTGATGTGTGAGATTGGACTGGCGCAGTTCGCTGCAAAAAGTTATCAAAGCCCTTCTCCTTATGGCAATGTGCTGATTATGAGCCCGTGGAATTACCCTGTTCTGCTGACGTTAGAACCGCTGGTAGATGCCATTGCGGCAGGAAATACTGCGGTGGTAAAACCAAGTGCTTATGCACCGGCTAGTGCAAATGCCCTGAAAGATCTGTTAGAAGAATGTTTTCCACCGGAATATGTTACCGTTGTTTTAGGCGGACGGGAGGAAAATCAGGTACTTTTACAGGAAAAATTTGATAAGATTTTTTTCACAGGAAGCGCAGCATCGTGGATAAAAAGACATGGATGGATTTTCCGATCCGCTATCAGCCGTATACAGCAAAAAAGTTGAAACTGATTCGAATATTTTTATACAGCATACCATACAAGGGATAGACATCTCCAAGAAAATTCGATATAAAAGAGGATAGGGAAAAGAAAAGAGGGGACCAATGTGAAGATAACGATCATCAATCCATTTCCGGACGAAGAGGAAGAAATCATCATCAAATGCCGTGTGCTGACGGATGATATCAACCATCTGATCTGCAAACTGAAAAACGGGGATCGGAAAATTACGGGATACGATGCAAAAGGAATTACTCTTCTGGCACTTCCGGATATTTTTTATTTTGAGGCAACGGACAATAAGGTTTTTGCCTATGGACAAAAGAATGTTTATGAAGTTAAAGAAAAACTGTATCAGTTAGAAGAACAGCTGGTGTCTTTTCCATTTATGCGGGCCTCCAAATCCATGATTCTAAATCTGGACAAAATCCGGCATCTGTCGCCTGCTTTTGGCGGCAGATTTGAAGCGTTACTCGAAAATGAGGAAAAAGTGATTATTTCCCGGCAGTATGTGCCGGTTCTGAAAGAACGACTGGGATTGTAGGGAGGCGAAAACAATGATGAATAAAATAAAAATTCTTGCAAATATTTTTTCGAAAATTACCGTGTGCGTTCTGCTTGCATCCGCGATCTATATTACTGTGATGTGCGGTCTGGATGCCCAGATCAGTGTCATGATTCTCTGGCAGATTCTTCTGGTTTCCGCTGTATGCTCCATCCCGATTCTGATGTACCCGGATGAGGAAGGAAAAGAAGTATCCAAACAGGGCATGATTGCACGGCAGATCATCTATTTTATCTATGCCAATTGTGCTGTCCTGGGACTTGGCAGAGCATTCGGATGGTTTTACTTCAGCAAAGCTAAAATGGTCGTGCTGATGGAGGTTTTGATTATTGGAGTTTATGTTACGGTGAATCTGATCGTATATGTAAATGACCATATGGTGGCGGAAAGCATGAACCAGAAACTGAAAGAGATGAGAAAGCGGAAAGATGCATAGAAAAAATAACTTTGGATAGTTAAAGACAGCGTATGCCGGAAGGACATGAAATCGCTGGTATTGTAGAAACAAAAGAAAAAATTTGAAAAATTTCAAAAAATATCGTTGACAAACAGAACAAAGCGTGCTAATATACATATTGTCAGCAGGACGTAAGAACTGCTAGAAAACAGATATGGGGTCTTAGCTCAGCTGGGAGAGCATCTGCCTTACAAGCAGAGGGTCACAGGTTCGAGCCCTGTAGGCCCCATACTTCTAAAAATATAGTATGGCGAGATAGCTCAGTTGGCTAGAGCACGCGGTTCATACCCGCGGTGTCGAGGGTTCGAATCCCCCTCTCGCTACGAAAGAGAGAGCTCCTGCGAAAGCAGGGGCTTTTGTTGTTTTACGTTCGGAGGGGGCTGCCAGTGGCGGGCCCTGCAGATTACAATACCATGGAAAATGACAGGGAGGCGCTTATGAAATTATTCCACTTATCCGATCTCCACATCGGAAAGCGAGTCAATGAATTTTCGATGATCGAGGATCAGAAGTACATTTTGTCGCAGATTCTGCATGCTGCAAAAAGAGAGAGACCAGATGGCGTACTGCTTTCCGGAGATATTTACGACAGTACGATTCCAAGTGCAGAAGCGGTTCAGGTTTTTGATGCGTTTCTGACAGAGCTTTCCACCAATCGGATTCCCACTTTTATCATCAGTGGAAACCATGATTCCGCCGAGCGTCTGGCATTTGGATCCAGCCTGATGGGAAAAAGCGGGATCTATTTTTCAAAGGTATACAATGGAACGATAGAGAAAATTCCGCTGCAGGATGCGTATGGCACGGTGTGGATTCATCTGCTTCCGTTTTTACGGCCTGCGGTGGTGCGTCATGCCCTGCCGGAGCGTGCGGAAGAAGTAATGTGTACAGCGGATGCAGTTCGGATTGCACTGGAACAGGATCTGGTTGATGAACAGGATCGAAATGTGATTCTGGCCCACCAGTTCGTAACCGGGGCAAAACGATGTGATGCAGAAGAACTGCAGGTTGGCGACTTGGATCAGATTCCGGCAGAATTGTTTGAAAAGTTTGATTATGCTGCACTGGGGCACATCCACAGCCCACAGAAGGTGGAAAGAGATACGGTTCGCTATTGCGGTTCGCCGCTGAAATATTCTTTTTCGGAAGCAGGACAGGAAAAAACGATTACGGTGATCGAATTAAAAGAAAAAGGAACGGTGGAGCTTAGAACAATTCCATTAAAGCCCTTGCACGATCTCAGGAAAATCCGGGGGACGTATCTGGAAGTCACGGCAAAAACATTTTATGAGAACAGCGACTGCGAGGATTACCTTCTGGTGACGTTGACGGATGAAGAAGATGTGCCGGATGGAATGGCAAAACTCCGAACGATCTATCCGAACCTGATGCGCCTGGAGTACGATAACAAAAGAACCCGGTCTGCTGCAGACATTGGCACGGCGGAACGAGTGGAGGAAAAATCAGAACTGGAACTGTTCCGGGAATTTTATGAATTACAGAATAATCAGAGCATGACCGCACAGCAGAAAGCGCTGGTGGAAGAATTGTTACGGGGGATGAAGGCATGAAACCAAAGAAATTAGTCATCAGTGCATTCGGACCGTATGCGGACCGGATGGAACTTGATTTTGACCGGCTTGGCGGCGGTCTGTATCTGATTACGGGGGACACCGGCGCGGGAAAAACAACGATTTTTGATGCCATCACGTTTGCGCTTTACGGGGAAGCGAGCGGTGAAATCCGGAAAGGCGAAATGTTCCGCAGTAAGTATGCAAAACCGGAGGTGCGTACCTTCGTAGAGCTTACGTTTACGTATCAGGGAAAGGACTATACGGTAAAGAGAAACCCGGAATATCTGCGCCCGAAGGACCGCGGACAGGGCATGACGATGGAGAAAGCGAATGCAGAACTGATTTTTCCGGATGAGCGGCAGCCGGTTACGAAAACTTCGGAAGTGACAAAGAAAGTGACAGAACTTCTCGGGCTGGATCAGCGTCAGTTCCGACAGATTGCGATGATTGCGCAGGGAGATTTCCAGAAGCTTCTGCTGACAGGAACAGCGGATCGGAGTGAAATTTTCCGGAAAATGTTTCACACAGAGATTTATCAGGAGCTGCAGAAGCGTCTGCGGGAAGCAGCAAAGGAGCGCTGGAAAATATACGATGAAAAGAAACGCAGCATCAGCCAGTATCTGGAAAATGTTGTCTGCCCGGAAGAGGCAGAATGGAAAACAGAGTTTGACCGGCTGAAGAAAAATAAATTCGACGGCCAGGTTATGCGCGGTATGGAACTGCTTGCACGCTGCATCGAATGGGACGATGAGAAATTAAAGGCGCTGCAAGACGAGCAGAGTACGCTAAATGAAGAGATCGAAAAGAAAAACCAGCTTTTGGGAAAAATAAAAGAGCGACAGACGAGACAAAAAGAGAAAGAGCAGAAAGAAAAAGAATGGGAGACTCTGCTTCCGAAGGAAGAAGAAAAGAAAAAGAGAAGTGAGCAGGCAGAGAAAGAGGCAGAGATTTGTAAGCAGTTGGAAGAGCGGATTCGGGAAGAAAAAGTGTGTCTGGAACTGCTGCGAAAAGTGCAGCAGGAGCAAAGTGCAATGACACAGCTGCAAAAGGAACTGCAGGCAGCAACAGAAGCAAAAGAACAGCTTCAGACAGAGCAGGAGCGTGCAAAAAAAGTCCTGGAACAGAAGAAAGCACGGGAAGAACGTCTCTCTGATGCGGAGGTGAAACTTGCACGGACGGAACAAAAAGAAGCGTATGCCGCAGAGCAGATACAGCAGATGGAAGCATACTGCGAGACAATTGCAGGCGCAGTCAAAGAGGAAACGGCAAACAAAGAAGAGGAAAGCGTTCTTTGTAAAAAAATAAAAGAAACAGAGGAGACAGCGGCCAGGGCAGCCGAAGAGGCAGAAAGGCTGGCCGGGCAGGATCAGGTCTGCGAAAAACTGCTGGATGAAAAGAAAAATCTGGAACAGAAAATCCACACTTTAGAAGAAACGAAAAAACAGCTGGAGAGAACGACGGCTGAAAGGACGCAGATTGCCGCGCAGGTGACACAACTGCGAAAGGAAGAAGAGAACTTACAGGCGGATATCGCGACAACGGCAGAACATCTGGCCGAAAGAGACGGAGCCGCGCTGCTGCAGGAAAAATACCACCAGAAGCTGGAAACGCTGGAAAATCTGCTGGAAAGCTGGGAGCAGGGACGCAAAGAACTGGAAGAAAAGCAAGGTGCATACCAGCGTGAAATCAAAAAGAGAGATGCTTTACGGGAAACATATCAGGCGATGGAATCTTTATTTCTGGATGCACAGGCGGGAATTCTGGCAGAAAAACTGACAGAGGGAGAACCATGCCCGGTCTGCGGCGCTATTCATCATCCGCAGCCTGCCAGACGAGCAGAACATACGCCAGATAAAGAAACGCTGGATCACAAGAAAGAAGAACTTCGGATGCAGGAGGAAGCAGCTGCGGGACAAAGCGAGGCTGCGGGCAGCTGCCGCAGACAGGTAAAGGAAAAACGTGCACAGCTAACGGAATGGCTGTTAAGAGAACTGCCCGAGAGTCAGAAAGAACACGAACAGAAGCGACTTTCACAGATGCCGGATGTTTTATTTCAACAGGAAGCGGTCGAGAAGGCAGAGCAGCTTCGGAAGGAAGAAGAAACACAGAAAGTACGTCAGATGGAATATGCGGAACTGGAAAAAAGACAGACAGAACGGCAGAAAAGACTGGAAAGCATAAAAAAGACCATTGCAGCGGAACAGACACAGCTTGGCCGGGCAGAAGGAACCAAAAGAGCACTGGAAGAACAGTTGGAAAAAGAAATTGCGGAGGCGCAAAAAACGACTGCTTTTATGGAGAAAAAGAATCCTGCGCAAAGAAAGGGTCCGGGGGAGAGCGAGGACAGAAAATCCCTGGCTGATCAGATTGCCCAGGTGATTTCCTTCCGGAAAAACAGACAGAAACAGTGTGAGGGAGAGATTGCTGCCACGCGGGCAAAGGTGAGCCGCCGTGCAGAATGTATCGCACGGCAGAAAAAAGCGGAAGCTGAGCGGAAAGAGGATCATGAGCGGCTGCAGAAGGTGCGGAGCCGTCTTGAAGTACTGCAAAGCGATCGGAAGAGATGGAAGGAACAAGAAGAGAAACTGCTGGAAAATCTGGAAGAGCAGAGAGCGATCTGGGCAGAACAGGATCAGCAGAAAACAGGAGCGAAATCCGAAGGCAAGCCTAGAGAAGGGAAGGAGCAGCTGAAGGATCTGGTAAGTGCAGAAACGGTGAAAAAACAGATAAATGAATTTACGGGATCGGAAATCGCAGAAAAACTTGCAGATGCAGAAAGAGAACTGTGGATTCGGTCTGTATGGGAACAGCACTGGCTGAAACAAAAGCGAAAAGAACTGACAGAACAGAAGCAATGTATTCTTGCAGAACAGGAGGAACTGAAAAAGATCCGACAGGAAATCCAGGAGGAAACACAGAAAACGGAGCAAAGAGAACAGGAAATTCGCAAAAAAGAGCTGCGGGAAACGGAACAAAAGGCTGAAAGAAAAGCACTGCTGGAAAGGATCCGGGAAAAAGAGGCGCAGCTTGCGGGAAAAGAAGAAACAGAACTTCTGGAACATATTGCAGCCTGGGAAGCACAGAAAGAACGGCTGGAAGAAGCACAGAAAACAGCAAAAGAGGAACTGGATGCCATACAGAAAAAACTGATGGAAGTACAGGCGGCGCTTACGGCGATTCAGGCGTTAGAAACAGCGGATTCACAGGAACAGCCGCTCCCGTCAGAAATAGAATTACAGGAAGATTTAAGGGGACTTTCCGAACAGAAACAGGTTCTGGATCAGCGTTATAACGAGCAGTATCACGCGGCAAATACGAATCAGAACACATATGATGCCATTCGGAATCAGCAAAGTCAGATGCAGACCGTGGAAGAAGAGTACAAATGGGTCAATGCGCTTGCGGATACCGCATGTGGAAATGTGAGCGGAAAGCAAAAGATTGAACTGGAAACGTATGTGCAGATGGCGTATTTTGACCGGATTCTGCGAAAAGCCAATGTGCGTTTCCTGACGATGAGCCAGGGACAGTATGAGCTGAAACGGCAGGAAGACGGCACGAATAAGAAAGAAAAAGCCGGATTGGAACTGAATGTGATTGACCATTATAACGGAACGGAGCGGAGTGTCCGCACGCTCTCCGGCGGCGAATCGTTTCAGGCATCGCTTTCGCTGGCACTTGGCCTGTCAGATGAAATTCAGTCGTATGCAGGAGGAATCCGGTTAGATTCCATGTTTGTGGACGAAGGTTTTGGTTCTCTCGATGAAGAGTCCCTGAATCAGGCGGTGAAAGCACTGGAAGGTCTGGCGGATGGAAACTGTCTGGTCGGAATTATTTCTCATGTGCCCAAGTTAAAAGAGCGGATTGAGAAAAAAATCATTGTGACGAAAAATCGAAGCCGGGATGGTGTAGGAAGCCGGGCAGTGATCGAGTAGACCACACAGGAGATGATTGGGATTCGAGAGAATTCCTTGTCAGAAAGTACGGAAAATGCTATAATGGATCCGTTGGGCAAAAAAAGTTGAATGAACAGAGCAAATCCGGCGAATCATGCCGGCTGCCATAGAATGGAGGAAACAAATGAGAACATCAGATTTTTATTATGATCTGCCAAAAGAACTGATTGCACAGGATCCGCTGGAAGACCGCAGCGCTTCCCGCCTGATGCATCTGGATAAAACGACAGGTGAATATAAGCATGGTCATTTCCGTGATATTCTGCAGTATCTGAAACCAGGCGACTGTCTGGTCATCAATGATACGAAGGTAATTCCGGCGCGTCTTTATGGTTCCAAAGTCGGAACGGATGCGGCAATTGAGATTCTTCTTTTAAAGAGAAAAGAAAACGACATCTGGGAAACGCTGGTAAAACCGGGCAAAAAATGCAAGGTCGGAACCGTAATCTCATTTGGAGACGGAATTCTGACAGGCGAAGTAGTCGATATCGTGGATGAAGGAAACCGCCTGATCAAGTTTCACTATGAAGGCATTTTTGAAGAAATTCTGGATCAGCTTGGTGAAATGCCGCTGCCGCCATATATCACACATAAACTGCAGGACAAGAACCGTTATCAGACGGTATACGCAAAACACGAAGGCTCCGCAGCAGCTCCGACCGCCGGACTGCATTTTACGAAAGAGCTTTTGCAGCAGGTGCAGGATGCCGGTGTGAAAATTGCACACGTTACCCTGCATGTCGGCCTTGGCACCTTCCGTCCGGTGAAAGTGGAGGATGTCACCCAGCATCACATGCACTCTGAGTTCTATGTGGTAGAAGAAGATCAGGCAAAACTGATCAACGATACGAAAGCAGCAGGCGGCCGTGTGATCGCAGTCGGAACAACGAGCTGCCGTACTCTGGAGTCGGCAACCGGCGAGGACGGCATTTTAAAAGCCGGAAGCGGCTGGACCGAGATCTTTATCTATCCGGGTTACTGCTTCAAGATGATCGACGGACTGATCACCAATTTCCATCTGCCGGAGTCCACACTGGTGATGCTGGTATCGGCACTGGCTGGAAAAGAGCATATTATGGCAGCTTATGAAGAGGCTGTAAGAGAAAAATACCGCTTTTTCTCCTTCGGCGATGCCATGATGATTGAATAAAAAATTCGTTTATGACAAAAATACGATGCTGAAAGAAAACGACCATATAGGAACACCCGCGAAGCCCTATATGGTCGCTTTTTGTCCAGCGAATCTTCTAAATCTTTCTTTTTCCCTGCCGAAAAACAGAAGATTTTATTAAGGTTTCTGAAAACGAGCGGAACTGGGTTGTGTCAGGGAATGTTTTTGCGTATACTGATACGTGTTTGAGACAAGGGAGGACGGATTTTGAAGAGAGACGAGAGAAGAAAGTTTCCATACTATGGTATCCTGCCGCTAATTCTGACGCTGACAGCGAATTTTATCGCTTATTTTGGAACGCGGCCGTTTACCAGTTCGTGGAAACATTACAATATAGAAACGGTGCTGGACCAGCAGATCCCGGTGATCCCGTGGACGATCGTGATTTATTTTGGCTGTTATCTGGTCTGGATTGTAAATTATCTGATTGCCGCAAGCAGAGAGAAAGAATTTGTCTGGCGGTTCTTTGCAGCAGATGTTCTGGCGCGGCTTGTCTGTATGGCATTTTATCTGCTGCTGCCGACAACGAACGTAAGGCCGTCGATCCCGGAACAGGGATTCTGGAATCAGATGCTTGCCTTGCTCTACCAGATGGATGCGGCGGACAATTTGTTCCCATCGATTCACTGCCTGAACAGCTGGTTCTGCTATATCGCAGTCCGTGGAAGACGGGAGATTCCGCGCTGGTATCAGCGGTTCTCTTTCTGGGCGGCACTTGCCGTGTTTGTCTCTACGCTGACAACAAAGCAGCATGTGATTGCAGATGTGATTGGCGGAGCGCTTCTGGCAGAAGTGACGTGGCAGATCGCGGGACGCACGCATCTTGGTGCATGGTATGGCATGATATTGGAACGAAGGAGGTGGAAACGCCGTGCAGAGTAAGAAAAAAATGATCGTGAATACCGTTTTTCTCGTTGTGATTTTTGCGTTGACGATATACGGTGTTTTCCACGGCGAAGACCTTGGCGCAATGATGGAAGCAATGCGGCGGGCAGATGTGCGGTGGCTGTTGCCGGGACTGTTCTGTGTCGTGTTTTTTATCTGGGGAGAATCGATCATCATCTGGTACATGATGCATTCCTTCCAGATTCCGGTGAAGAAGCGGACATGTTTTCTGTTTTCTTCCGTCGGATTCTTTTTCAGCTGTATCACACCGTCCGCAAGCGGCGGCCAGCCGATGCAGCTCTACTATATGAAAAAGGAGAAAATATCTCTTCCGGTATCAACGGTGATTCTGATGATCGTCACGATCACCTACAAAGCGGTGCTGGTCGTGGTGGGACTTGGGCTTGTTCTGTTCGGACAGGGCTTCCTGCACCGGTATCTGACGGAAATCCTTCCGGTTTTCTATCTGGGAATCGGTCTGAATGTCTTCTGTGTCACAGCCATGCTTATTCTGGTTTTTCATCCGGCGCTTGCGCGGACAATTCTGGTTTTGGGACTGAAAATCGTGGAAAAACTGCATTTGATGAAACGAAAAGAAAGCCGCCTGAAAAAACTGGAAGCTTCCATGGAAGTCTACCAGAATACGGCAGCGTATCTTGGCACCCACAAAATGGTGCTGGTCAATGTCCTTGCGATTACCTTTGCACAGAGGTTTGCTTTATTTGCAGCAACATGGTTTGTATACCGCGCTTTTCATTTATCAGGCATTTCCTTTATTGCCATTGTGCTGCTGCAGGCGGTCATTTCCGTATCGGTTGACATGCTGCCGCTTCCGGGAGGAATGGGAATCAGCGAGACACTGTTCCTGAAAATTTTCCCGCCGGTCTTTGGAAGCACGCTGCTTCTTCCGGCAATGGTGCTTTCCAGAGGGCTCGGCTACTACGGGGAACTGCTGGTGAGTGCAGTCTTTACCATCGTCGCACAGCTTACGATCGGGAATACGAAAAGAGAAAAAAGAGGGGGAACTACATATGATAGGGTTCTATGATTATACCGTAATATTAACATATATCAGCTTTGCATCGTCCATCAGCGGCATTTTTCTTGCAACGCGGGGACACTTTAACTGGGCGATTTTTTGTCTTGCTTTTTCCGGACTGTGCGATATGTTCGATGGAAAAATTGCTCGGACGAAGAAAAACAGGACAGAAGATGAAAAGCGGTTCGGCATTCAGATCGATTCGCTCTGCGATGTGGTCTGTTTCGGTGTCTTTCCGATCGTGCTCTGCTATGAGCTTGGCATGACACATTTTTACAGCATTCCGATTCTTATTTTCTACGGTCTTGCGGGCGTGATCCGTCTGGGATATTTTAACGTAATGGAAGAGAAGCGTCAGAATGAAACTTCGGAGAACCGGAAATATTACCAGGGACTGCCGATTACCTCGATGTCAGTGGCTCTGCCGCTGCTGTTCGTCTTTGCGCCGCTCTGCCGCGGATACTTTCTAATCTGGCTGCATCTGCTGGTGCTGGCGGTCGGTGTTCTATTTATCACGGATTTCCGCTTCCGCAAGCCGACGAATAAAGAGCTTGCTGTGCTGGTAGCGGTCGTTGGAGTGGCTGTGCTCCGCGGACTTCTGATCTGGAAGGGAGGAAGAACGATTTGAGACTCTGCGCTTATCCTTACCGAAAACAGGGGAAAAATCATCCAAAGCTTGATCTGATCCGCGAGGAAAATGATATGCAGGACCGTTTTCTACACATGATGTACAGCCATGCCGCCGGAAGAGCCGCGATGCAGCCGCTGGTTCAGCCATTTGTATCTCGTGCGGCAGGCTGCTTTCTGGACAGCCGCTTATCGGTGCCGCTGGTTGCACCGTTTGTAAAGAAAAATCATATTTCACTGAAGGAATGTACCGCAAAGCAGTTTATCTCGTTCAATGATTTCTTTGTGCGGAAGTTGAAAATGGATGCACGTCCGTTTTCCAATGCGCCGCAGGATTTTATCAGCCCGTGTGATGCGCGGCTTACGGTTTATCCGATTCATGAGAACGGGAAGTTTGAGATCAAGAACACAGAATATACGCTGGAACAGCTTCTGCGCGACCGGAAGCTGGCAAAACGGTATGAGGGCGGAACGTTATTTCTGTTCCGGCTTTCCGTGGACGATTATCACCGGTATCTCTTTGTAGATGACGGCGTCTGTTCGACGGAACGGCGGATTGAGGGCGTGCTCCACACGGTCAATCCGGCGGCGAATGATTTTTGCCCGATCTATAAAGAAAATACGAGAACCTACACGCTGCTGCAGTCCGCAAATTTCGGCACACTGCTGCAGATGGAGGTCGGCGCGATGATGGTCGGAAAGATTGTCAATGAAAATGCCGGAGCGGCGAGACGTGTACAGCGCGGCGAAGAGAAAGGCTATTTTGCCTTCGGTGGTTCGACAGTGATCGTTCTGGCACAGAAGGGAAGCGCAGTGCCGGAAAAACGGATCTGGAATTATTCGCGGCTTGGAATCGAAACGCGGGTACGGCAGGGAGAAACGGTTGGAACGGCCGGAAGAACAGGGTAAAAGCAAAAAAATGGATTGTGAGGAAATGATCTTCACAATCCATTTTTTGTTTAAACGTTTTTTATGCCTGCAGCCGTGCCAGATCCTGGTAGAATGTCGGATACGAGATATCCACACAGCCGGCGCGCAGGATTTCCGTCGGTGTCTCTGCGGCAAGCGAAGCGATTGCAAACGACATCGCAATGCGGTGGTCGAGGCGGCTGTCGATTTGGGCGCCGTGGAATGGTTTTCCGCCCTCAATGATCATGCCGTCGTCCGTGCCTTCCAAGGAAACACCCATCGCGGTGAGTTCGTTTACCATGATATCAAGACGGTTCGATTCTTTGACTTTCAGCTCCTCCGCATTCCGGATCACGGTTGTACCGTTCGCTGTGGCGGCAAGAACCGCGATGATCGGGATTTCATCGATCAGGGTCGGGATCAGTTCGCCCTCGATGACGGTGCCGGAAAGAGACGGCGTATAGCGCACGAGAAGGTCTGCAACCGGTTCTCCGCCGGAGTTCTGCTCATTCAGAAGTGTGATGTCAGCACCCATGGCGCGGCAGACGCGGAGTATACCGTCGCGGGTCGGGTTGATGCCGACATTTTTCAGGAGCACCTCAGAGCCTGGAACTATCAGCGCGGCGGCGATGAAGTAGGCGGCGGAGGAAATATCTCCCGGCACACGGACGAGATTTCCATGGAGATCCGGGTCCGGCAGAACCGATGCGGTCAGCCCTTCGGAGGCAACGTCGGCGCCGAAGAATTTCAGCATCAGCTCCGTATGGTTTCTGGAAAGAGCCGGTTCGGTAACGCTTGTTTTTCCGTCAGCATACAGTCCGGCAAGCAGGACACACGATTTGACCTGTGCGGATGCGACCGGCGAAAGATAGGAGATGGCGTGGAGCGGATGGCCGTTGATCGCAAGCGGCGCACAGCCGTTTTCCGGAATACTGCGGATGGAAGCGCCCATCTGGGTCAGCGGATTGATGATGCGTCCCATCGGCCGTTTCTGAATGGAGGTGTCACCGGTCAGTGTACTGGAAAAGTTCTGGCCGGAAAGAATGCCGGAGATCAGGCGTGTCGTTGTTCCGCTGTTTCCGCAGTCGAGAACGGCGGACGGAGCCGAAAGCCCGTGCAGGCCTTTTCCATGAACGAGGATGCGCTCCGGCGTGTTCTCGATCTCAATGCCCATACTGCGGAAGCAGGAGATGGTGGAGAGACAGTCGGCACCCTGTAAAAAGTTTGTGACTTCTGTGGTTCCCTCTGAAATGGCACCGAACATGACGGCGCGGTGGGAAATGGATTTATCGCCCGGCACGGAGATTTCTCCGCGCAGAGGACGTACTGCTTTCTGGAACTGCATAACGTAACTTCCTCCTGTCAAGATATACGCGCTTTTAATTGCGGATATGAATGGTATAGCCATGGTCTTTTAAGACCTTCCGGGCAAGAATGCCTGCCTGCTCTTCATAAAATTCAATGCGGAGAGCACCCTCTTCGAACTCGCGGTTATGCGTAATGCCGATATTTTTAATACTGATCTGGTTGATGGCAAGAATTGTTGTAACGGCTGCGATTCCGCCGGCTTCATCGAGCAGGTCGCAGTAAACGACGTATTCTTTCTTTGTCGGTCCATAGGAAGAATCTTCCATGGAATTCCGGTATTCGCGGGAATTTTCAAACATATTGTAGAGCTCGTGCCCCTTTTTGTTATCGACCAGATACTTTGCCTGGACGAGAAGGCGGATATAGGAATCCAGCACATTCGAGAGCTGCTTCTGGTTTGAGAGACAGATCTGCTGCCATACCTCCGGGGAGGAGGAAGCGATGCGGGTGATGTCCTTGAAGCCGCCTGCAGCAACGGTTTTCATCTGCTCTTCCGGTGTGTCCAGGGATGCGAGTGCATTGACCAGGGTAGCGGCAACGATATGCGGCAGATGACTGACACCTGCGGTGATGTAGTCGTGCTCTTCGTATGTTAAAACCATCGGGATCGCCTTTAAGGACTGGACAAGATCAACGAAAGCGGAAACTGTCGCGATCTCAACATCTGGTCCGGGTGTAATCATATAGTAAGCATTTTCCAGCAGGTAATCGGTGGCGCTGGAATATCCCGTCTTTTCGGAGCCTGCCATCGGATGGCCGCCGATAAACTGGTGCGTCATGCCGAGGGTCTCAACCGCCTGATGGATTTCTCCTTTTACACTTCCGACGTCTGTGATGATACAGCCCGGTTTTGCGATGCCTTTTACGAACGGAAGATAGGAGATGTTGGTGCTGACAGGAGCACATAAGAAGATATAGTCACAGTCGGCAAAGCGGTCGTCCCGTTCTTCCAGCGCGATATCAATCACGCCTTCCTGAATTGCCTCTTCGATCGTCGCTTTGGTGCGGCAGTAGGCCATCAGTTTATACTCCGGGTGAACCTTTCTGAGGGTTTTTGCAATGGAGCCGCCGATGAGGCCAAGGCCGATAAAGCCGATACAGATTTTTTCGGATGTATCACACATAATTCAAGTAGTCCTTTCTGACAATTTTCGTAGGTAAATCGTATAAAAGACATTGTAAAGCATCTGAAATCAAATGTCAAAGATTTCTTGCTTTAAAGCGACAAAGCATTTTTGAAAGGCAGCAATTTTGCTTGTTTTGCAAAATCCGGCAGATTCCACAGAAAAGCCAGATAGAAAAGCGGAAGAAGGGCAGAATAACCAGCTAAAATACATACAAAATTTAAAAATTCAGAAATATATTGTGAAATATGAATAATATACTTGCAAAAAAGCAAAAACTTTAGTAGAATAGTGACTATGATAAGAGGAACGGAAGACGTGAATCTTGATAAAAAGCAGAAAGGCGAATAAGAGCGGCCTTGCAATCTGCAAATTTACTTACATGGGAGGTATTACATATGGACGTTTTTAGAACTGACCGAATCAGAAATGTGGTGCTGCTGGGGCACAGCGGCTCCGGAAAGACAAGTCTGACCGAAGCTATGGCTTATCTTTCCGGTATGACAAACCGTCTCGGAAAAGTGACAGACGGAAATACCGTCAGCGATTTTGACAAAGAAGAAATCAAGCGCAAATGCTCTATTTCCACAACGCTTGTCCCGGTCGTATGGGGAAAAAATAAGATCAATGTTCTGGATACTCCTGGAATGTTTGATTTCGTAGGAGAAGCACAGGAAGCCGCTTCCGCAGCAGATGCCGCTGTAATCGTGGTATCCGGAAAGGCCGGCGTGCAGGTCGGAACCCAGAAAGCATGGGAACTCTGCGAGAAATACAATCTTCCGCGTATGATCTTCGTAACGGAAATGGATCAGGACGATGTCAGCTACCGAGAAGTCGTTGAGCAGCTCACCGAACTGTACGGAAAACGAATCGCACCGCTTCATATGCCTCTGCGTGAAAACGGTAAATTTGTAGGATATATCAATATTGTAAAGAACAAAGGCCGCAGATATATCGAAAAAGATAAAAAAGAAGAATGCCCGATTCCGGATTACTCCGTAGAATATCTGGAGAAGTACCGTGAAACCCTGATGGAATCCGTGGCAGAAACAAGTGAAGAGTTTATGGACCGCTACTTTGGCGGAGAAGAGTTCTCGGTAGCAGAGATTTCCGCAGCGCTTGCCATGAACGTAGGAGACGGCACCATCGTTCCGGTATGCATGGGCTCCCCGGTCAATCTGCAGGGCGTATCGAACCTTCTGGATGATATCTGCGGATACTTCCCGGATCCGTCCACCCGTCCGTGTGCCGGCATCAATCTCAATACGAACGAAATTTTCGAGGCAAATTACGACTTCGCGAAACCGAAGAGCGCGACCATTTTCAAGACGATCGTGGATCCGTTCCTTGGAAAATATTCAATGATTAAGGTTTGCTCCGGCGTTATTAAAAGCGATGATGTGCTCTATAATGTAGATCAGGAATCCGAAGAAAAACTGAGCAAGCTGTACGTGCTCGAAGGCTCCAAGCCGATCGAAGTACCGGAGCTTCATGCAGGAGATATCGGTGCCATCGCAAAACTCGGCGATGCAAGAACAGGCGATTCCCTTGCGACAAAGAACAATCAGGTCCGCTACGGAAAACCGGATGTTTCGACTCCGTACACCGCAAAACGATATAAACCGAAGAACAAAGCCGATGTAGATAAGATCTCCCAGGCCTTTGCCAAGATGATGCAGGAAGACCTGACTATGAAGGCAGTCAATGATTCTGCAAACCATCAGACATTGCTGTACGGCATGGGCGACCAGCACATCGATATTATCGTTAGCAAGCTGCTGGAGCGCTACAAAGTAGAAGTAGAGCTGTCCCGTCCGAAGGTAGCCTTCCGCGAGACGATCCGCAAAAATTCGGATGTAGAAGCAAAATACAAAAAACAGTCCGGCGGCCACGGCCAGTACGGTCATGTAAAAATGCGCTTCTCCGCTTCCGGAGATCTCGAAAAACCATACGTTTTCGAGCAGGAAGTTGTCGGCGGCGCCGTTCCGAAGAACTATTTCCCGGCTGTTGAAAAAGGTATCCAGGAAGCCGTACAGAAAGGCCCTCTGGCTGCTTATCCGGTAGTCGGCGTCAAAGCCGTTCTGTATGATGGTTCTTATCATCCGGTAGACTCCTCCGAGATGGCATTCAAGACCGCAGCGATCCAGGCGTTCAAGAAAGGCTTTATGGAAGCATCCCCGGTTCTCCTTGAGCCGATCGTTTCGATGAAGATCACTGTAGACGATAAATACACCGGCGATATCATGGGCGATCTCAACAAACGCCGCGGCCGTGTGCTCGGCATGAACCCGGATCACAAGGGCCATACGATTATCGAGGCTGATGTTCCGGAACTTGAGATCTACGGATACGGCACAACACTCCGCTCCATGACAGGCGGAAGCGGTGATTTCTCCTATGAGTTTGCGAGATATGAGCAGGCTCCGTCCGATATCCAGGCAAAAGAGATTGAAGCAAGAGCTTCGAAGGTTGAAAAAGCAGAAGAATAAAGCTTTATAAAATAGTGTGATAAAACAGAGAAAATCCGGTTTCGGGAGCAGAATTGCCCGGAAACCGGATTTTTCTGCGGTTTTTGAAGAAAAACGGAGGATATAGGAAAAAATAAATTGTAAAAACAGGGAAAGAGTGATAGAATACAGCTATATGTTCAAATGTGCATGCTGTCCTATGCGGCAGTGTGAGAAAAAAGAACTTTGAACTTGAACATGCAGGAGGTTACCTATGAGTAAAAGATATGAGCCACAGAACATTGAGAAAAAGTGGCAGAAGATCTGGCAGGACGAGAAAGCCTTTGCCGCCACAGATGATTATACAAAACCAAAATACTATGCACTCGTTGAGTTCCCGTATCCGTCAGGACAGGGACTTCACGTAGGTCATCCGCGTCCGTACACCGCACTGGACATTGTAGCCAGAAAGCGCAGAATGCAGGGTTACAACGTTCTGTATCCGATGGGCTGGGATGCATTTGGTCTTCCAACGGAGAACTATGCGATCAAAAACCACATTCATCCGAAGATCGTTACCAAAAACAACGTACATCACTTCAAAGACCAGCTTCAGTCTCTTGGATATTCCTTCGACTGGGACAGAGAGATCAACACGACGGATCCGGAATACTATCACTGGACCCAGTGGATTTTCCTGAAACTTTTCAAAGCCGGACTGGCATATAAAAAAGAAATGCCGATCAACTGGTGTACTTCCTGTAAGGTAGGTCTTGCAAACGAGGAAGTTGTAAACGGCGTGTGCGAGCGCTGCGGAAGCCCGGTTGTCCGCAAAGTAAAGAGCGAGTGGATGCTGAAGATCACCGAGTATGCAGACAAGCTGATCGACGGTCTGGACGGCGTTGACTATATTGAGCGTGTCAAAACTTCCCAGAAAAACTGGATCGGACGTTCCCACGGAGCAGAGGTTGATTTCTCCCTGAAAGATAAACCGGAGAAGCTGACTATCTATACCACACGCCCGGATACCCTGTTCGGTGTTACGTACATGGTACTCTCCCCGGAGCATCCGTACATCGACCAGTACAAAGATGAGATCAAGAACTGGGATGAGGTCTGCGCATACCGTGAGATGGCAGCCAGAAAATCCGATTTCGAGCGTTCCGAGCTTGCAAAAGACAAGACCGGTGTCATGATCGACGGACTTTCCGCAGTCAACCCGGTTAATGGAAAAGAGATCCCGATCTGGATTTCCGATTATGTACTGATGAGCTACGGCACCGGCGCCATCATGGCAGTACCGGC
Organism: Blautia sp. AF32-4BH; assembly: GCF_003460565.1. NCBI lineage: Bacteria > Bacillati > Bacillota > Clostridia > Lachnospirales > Lachnospiraceae > Blautia > Blautia sp. AF32-4BH. Next base: position 35,839 of record NZ_QTVL01000019.1, read on the forward strand.
ACACGATGAGCGTGACTGGGAGTTCGCAAAGAAATTCAACATGCCGATCATCGAGGTTGTTGCAGGCGGCGACGTACAGAACGAAGTTTACACCGACGTTGCAGAGGGAACTCTTGTCAACTCCGGTTTCCTGAACGGACTTTCCGTTGCGGAAGCAAAAAAGAAAATTCTTGAGTGGCTCGAAGAGAACCACGTTGGAAAAGCAAAAACAAACTATAAGCTGCGTGACTGGGTATTCTCCCGTCAGCGTTACTGGGGTGAGCCGATTCCGATCGTACACTGCGACAAATGCGGTTACGTTCCGGTTCCGGAAGAATCCCTTCCGCTGGAGCTGCCGGATGTAGAGAGCTACATGCCGACCGATAACGGCGAGTCTCCGCTGGCTGCCATGACAGACTGGGTCAACACCACCTGCCCGTGCTGCGGAGGACCTGCAAAACGTGAGACCGATACCATGCCGCAGTGGGCTGGTTCTTCCTGGTATTACATCCGCTATACCGATCCGAAGAACAAAGAGGCTCTGGCAAGCAAAGAAGCTATGAAATACTGGCTGCCGGTTGACTGGTACAACGGAGGAATGGAGCACACCACCCTTCACCTTCTGTATTCCCGTTTCTGGCATAAATTCCTGTACGATCAGGGCGTAGTTACCTGCCCGGAACCGTATCAGAAACGTACTTCCCACGGAATGATCCTCGGCGAGAACGGCGAGAAGATGAGTAAATCCCGTGGAAACGTTGTCAACCCGGATGATATCGTAGCTGAGTTCGGTGCAGATACCCTGCGTACGTACGAGATGTTCATCGGTGCCTTCGACTTAAGTGCATCCTGGTCTCAGGAAGGCGTAAAAGGATGCCGTCGTTTCCTCGAGCGTGTATGGAAACTGCAGGACAGCCTGGTAGACGGAGATTCCTACTCCAAAGAGCTGGAGTCCAAAATGCACCAGACCATCAAGAAAGTATCCAGCGACTATGAGTCCCTGAAATACAACACAGCGATCGCAGCCATGATGACCCTGGTCAACGAGTTCTACAAAGCCGGAAAAGTAACGAGAAAAGAGTTCGAAACCCTTCTGATCCTGCTGAATCCGGTTGCACCGCATATGACCGAGGAACTGTGGGCAGACCTTGGATACGAAGGCCGTCTGTATCAGACCGCATGGCCGGAGTTTGACGAGGAGAAGACGGTAGAGGCAGTAGCCGAGATCGCTGTTCAGATCAACGGTAAAATGCGCGGAACGATCAAAATCGCCAAAGATGCAGATAAAGAGACCGCAATCGCCGCTGCAAAAGAGGCAGTTGCAGACAAACTGACCGGAAACATCGTAAAAGAAATTTACGTACCGGGAAGAATTGTGAATATCGTTCAGAAATAATAATTATGTAAGCTGAAGAAAGGAGGCTGATTCTTGGAAAAAGAGTCAGTCTCCTTTTGCATAAATATTGCTGTTTAGCAAGGAGGGATACAAAATGGATCTTAAAACAATCAGACAGGAAGCGCGTGCCGTCGCAGAGGAGCTGATTACGACGGCGCAGATGAAACCGGGACAGACTCTGGTAGTGGGATGTTCTTCGAGTGAAATTCACAACAGTAAGCTTGGAACGGATTCCAGCCAGGAGATCGGGCAGGCGGTGTTTGAGGCGCTGTATGCGTGTACGAAGGAGCATGGGCTGTATCTGGCGGCGCAGTGCTGTGAGCATCTGAACCGCGCGGTTGTTCTGGAGCGTGCGGCGGCAGAAAAATACGGTTACGAGCCGGTCTGCGCGGTACCGTGGCTGCATGGCGGCGGATCGTTTGCGATGGCGGCATACTATGGATTGGAGGACGCTGTCACCGTAGAGCGTGTGCAGGCGCATGCAGGTATTGATATCGGTGATGTGCTGATCGGCATGCAGCTGAAGGCAGTAGCCGTTCCGGTCCGGGTATCGCAGAAAACGATCGGAGATGCGCACGTTGTCTGCGCGCGGACAAGACCGAAATACATCGGCGGCGAGCGGACGCATTACGCGGAAGATCCGGAGATGAGAAAGTAAGAAACTGTGATTTGTAAATCAAAAAATGCCGTACAGGCGGAGGAAAAATTTCCAACGCTGTACGGCATTTTTGATGGTTGGTTTTACGTTTTATTTCGCTTTTCTCGCTTCCCGTTTTCGCAGGAAGAAAATTTTCTGCTTCCGGTAAAAAGAGGAAATGGAATCCACGAGGATGCTCAAATATCGCAGAACCGGCTCTGTTGCGACAGAGAATACGACCAGCAGCATGATACATTTTCTGGACATATCAGAAATGGCGAACAGTTGGTTCAGATAGGTACTGCAGAAAATGAAGGCAATAATCGAGCCGATCAGGATCGTCCAGCGCATCCAGTTGAGCGGCTTGCTGATCCGGTAGAGAATCATAAAACCGACAATGGCGAGCAGTACGGTGGAAGCGGTCGAAATATCTTCCGAGCCGACCGCAAATTCCTGGCCGAAGACGACGAGTGTTGCGACCATCAAAAAGTCGGTCAGCGCCGCAGGCAGGGCCCGTGTCAGAATGTTCGTGATAAAGTGGCCCGCGATCCGGTTTTTGTTCGGCATCAGCGAGAGCAGGAAGCCTGGAATACCGATCGTAAACATACTGATCAGCGAGATCTGGGACGGCTCCAGCGGATACGTCACCATCGAGATCAGTGAGAAGATGGACAGCAGGAACGAGAAAATGTTCTTTACCAGGAACAGCGTTCCCGAGCGCTGCAGGTTGTTGACAACGCGGCGGCCTTCCAGTACGACAGAAGGCATCTTCGAAAAGTCGTTGTCCAGCAGAACGAGCTGTGCAGCCTGTGCGGCAGCGTCACTTCCGGATGCCATCGCAACGGAGCAGTCGGCATCCTTTAATGCGAGCACATCGTTGACACCATCGCCGGTCATCGCAACGGTCTTGCCGTTTTTCTTTAAAGCCTGGACAAACTGGCGTTTTTGGTCTGGTGTGACACGGCCGAACACGGTGTATTTCAGGATTGCTTCTTCGAGCTCTTCCGGTGTCTTTAGAGTGGAAGCATCAATATAATCCTCTGCGTGTGCAATCCCTGCCTGGCGGGCAACCTCAGATACCGTTACCGGAGTATCACCGGAGATGACCTTGACATGGACACCCTGATCTTCGAAGTAGCGGAACGTTTCCGGTGCTTCTTTTCGGATCGGATTGGAGAGAAGCACGTAGCCAAGCGGCGTGACACGGCCGGAGAGTGCTTTTCCATCCGGTACAGTTTCGGATGTGCCGAAGACGAGGAGACGGAATCCCTTTGAGGTATACGCTTCAATTTCACTCTGATAGCGTGCAAAATCATCGCGGAGAACGAACTCCGGGGCACCGAGCACGTAGGAGACATCCGAAAATGTCACACTGGAATACTTGAATTCCGAGGAGAACGAAGTCATCGAAACGGCAGTTTTGCCGTTGTTGTCTTTAAAATATTCTTTCAGTGCCGCCATAGTAATGTTGTCGTTTGACATGGCAGATGCGAAATCACCGACCGCAAGGGAAAGCTCTTCTTTCTGCAGTGCGGGAGCATTTTTGCCGGATTCTGTATCAGGGACTGAACTGGAGCCGACCAGAATCAGATCATGTACTTTCATATTTGTCTCGGTGATGGTTCCCGTCTTATCGACACAGAGCACGTTGACGCGAGCCAGCGTCTCGATACATTTCATATCATGCACGAGAACCTTCTGCGAAGCCAGCCGCATAACGCTGACGGCAAGGGCAACGCTTGCAAGCAGGTAAAGACCTTCTGGGATCATGCCGAGCACGGCGGCCACCATCGAGGTAATGCTCTCACGGAACGTTTCGTGGGAGACGAAAAACTGCTGGCCGAAGAGCAGAAGACCGATCGGAATGATCAGAATGCCGACAACCTTTACCAGCTTGTTGAGGGAGCGGATCATCTCGGACTGTTCGCCCTCTTTCATGGCCTTTGCCTCGAGGGTCAGACGGGAAATGTAGGAATCTTCACCGACCTGGGTCAGACGGCTCTTGCAGCTTCCGGAGACGATAAAACTTCCGGACATCAGCTCGTCGCCCGGGCGCTTGGTAATCTCATCGGATTCACCGGTAAGCAGCGATTCGTTGACCTGTACCTCACCTTCAAGCACGACGGCATCAGCGCAGATCTGTTTTCCTGCGGTAAATACAACAATATCATCGAGTACGAGATCTTCCGCGGCGAGTGTTACCTCAGCCCCGTCACGGATCGCAGTAGCCTTCGGCGCGTTTAAAACAGACAGCTTTTCCAGCGTCTTTTTCGCCTTGATCTCCTGTACAATACCGATCAGCGTGTTCGCGATGATGACCGGCAGAAACGTAAGATCCCGGAACGAACCGGCAAGGATCAGAAAGATGGCAATAATCAGAAAAATCAGGTTGAAATACGTACAGACATTGCTCTTTACGATCTCGGCCGTTGTCTTGGACGGAGGTTCCACCGCACGGTTGGTCCAGCCGTTCTCGCGGTACTCGGCAACCTGCTCGGCGGAAAGGCCTTCGGAAGGGTCTGCCTCATAACGCGTCGTTGGAACACGGCGGTGAATGATTTCGGGAATTGTTTTGTTCATAACAGTTATATTCCTCTCCGGCCGTCCTGATAAAGAAGAGACAGCCTCACTGTGGTTTGTTTGAAAAAGATCACGTCTGGAATCTTTTTCCATACTAAGAAGTATACCATAGAGCATCGAAAAAGAAATGAAGGAAGTATTAAATTTTACGAAAAAAAGACTTTTCGCAAAGAGGAACAGATAGGAATGTGCGAAAAGTCTTTTGTATTCTGAATTTAGTCCTGTACTTCCTGAAGATTGCGGATGTTCGGCTCCGCCATCATGGAGTAATTGGTGTAATAAACAACGAAGCCCGGTTTGCTTCCGTTTGGTTTGCGCAGGTTTTTCTTTAAGGTGTAGTCGATTTCCACCTTCGGTGCCTGTCTGCCTTTCGAGTAATAGGCGGCGAGAGCAGCGGCCTCTTCGTAGACGGAATCCGGCAGCTCTTTACCGTTCGTCTTTACGATGACATGGCTGCCCGGCTGGCCTTTCGCGTGGAACCACCAGTCGTTGCCGGAGGCGAATTTAAACGAAAGTTCCTCGTTCTGGAAGTTGTTCTTGCCGACATAAATGTCAAAGCCCTCGGAAGAGCGGTAGTGGAACGGATGGGAGGTGATTTTCTGCTTTTTCCCTGTCGGTCCCTTGCGGCGGATGTAGCCGTACTCGATCAGCTCTTCTTTTAACTGCACCAGATCCGCCTCATCGAGCGCAATATCAAGCGCCGTGCTGATGGATTCGAGATGGTCGATTTCCTCTTTCGTCTCGACAAGAAGTTCCTCGAGTGCCTCACGGGTCCGCTTCAGCTTTCCGTAGCGGTCGAAGTATTTTTTTGCATTTTCGCCGGCAGAGAGCGTTCCGTCGAGTGGAATCGTGATTTCCTCGCCGTTATAGTAATTGACGGCGTTCAGCGAAGTATCGCCCGGCTGGCAGCTGTAGCCGTACGTATTTAAAAGCTCACCGTAAATCCGGTATTTTTCCCGCTTGTCGGTGTCTTTTAACTGTTTCTGCTGCAGGTCGTATTTTTTGACATTCCGTTCGAGTGCGGTATTGACGACACGGCGCAGATCGGAAGATTTCTGACGGATGCGGGTGATGCGGTTTTTCATGGCATAGTATGTTTCCAGTACACCGGAGATCGAATCGTATGTTTCCTCCCGCAAATCCTGATACTGCGTCAGTTTCAGTGCGGAAAATTCTTTCGGCTCATCGCCCTGGTATACGATGTTCGGCGTAAATGCGCCGTTTTTGATATCCTCAATCAGATAAGAGAAGGTGCGGAACAGATGAAGCTTCGCATTTTCTTCGAGTGCATTGACCGCAAATCCGCCGTCGATGCCGGCGCGGCAGCAGACTTCCTCCGCCATCAGCGGGCTGAAGCCGGTAAGGGAAGTGTAGATTGCCTTTGCGGCAGCCATCGGTTTCGTGCAGACGAAATCGAAAAATTCTTCTTCTGTGATCGTGAGCGGATCTTTCTTATCCTGCGTGTGCGGAATGAACCAGGTGCGGCCCGGAAGAACCTCACGGACAGAACTCATGTTGGCGGAAATATGTTTGATACTGTCAAGGATCGTATTGTCCTCCTGACAGAAGATCAGGTTGCTGTGTTTTCCCATGATCTCCACAATCAGCTTCTTGCGGCAGATATCGCCGAGTTCGTTCAAATGCTCGAGCTCAAAAATAAGAATACGCTCGAGTCCCGGCTGGGTAACGGAGAGAATGCGGGCGCTGCCGATGTGTTTGCGGAGCAGCATACAGAAATTCGGTGCGGTCATCGGGCCGGGCTTATTGTTGTCCGTCAGGTAGATCAGCGGAAGCGAAGCACTTGCCGAGAGGAGAAGACGGTAAACGGTACGGTTGTTTTTTATTGTAATCATCAGCTCGTCGTTTTCCGGCTGTGCGATCTTGTTGATCTTTCCGCCGACGATGGTCTGATTCAGTTCCTGTGCAATATTTGCAATGGTAATTCCATCAAAAGCCATAGAAAATATCTCCTTTGTTTGAAATTCTAGTATTTTCATTATAATACAGAAAAAAAGATTTGACTAGGCTTTCTGAATGAATTATAATAAATCCGTATGGGTAGATGTATTTTCTGAAAAAGACTTCAGAAGGTACAGGAAAGGACGGATTGTGGCAAAACTGATCAACATCGGATTCGGCAATGTCGTAAATTCGGATAAAATAATAGCAGTGGTGAGTCCCGAGGCGGCGCCCGTCAAGCGTATGGTGCAGCGTGCAAAGGAAAGCAACCGCATCATCGATGCGACGCAGGGAAGACGCACGAAAGCAGTGCTCATCACCGGAGAAGAATTTATCATCCTTTCGGCTTTGCAGCCGGAAACGATCAGCCGTAGATTCAACGGCGGCTGGGAAACAGAAAAAGAGCGAGGGGAATCTGAAAATGAGTAGAGGAATACTTACTGTAGTATCCGGTTTTTCCGGAGCAGGAAAAGGAACACTGATGAAACGCCTGATGGAGGAGTACGACAACTATGCGCTGTCCATCTCCGTCACCACAAGAGACCCGCGTCCGGGCGAGGAAGACGGCGTATCGTACTTTTTCCGTACAGAAGAAGAGTTTGACCGCATGGTAGAAGAGGATGCCTTCCTCGAGTATGCGCGTTACGTAAAACATTCCTACGGAACGCCGAAGGCATACGTAGAGGAGCAGCTGGATGCCGGAAAAGATGTTCTGCTTGAGATTGAAATCCAGGGAGCACTTCAGGTCAAGGAAAAACGTCCGGACACCCTTCTTGTGTTCATCACACCGCCGACCGCCGAGGAGCTGGAACGACGCCTCCGGGGACGCGGAACGGAAACAGAAGAAGTCATCAAAGGCAGAATGGAGCGTGCAAAAGAGGAAGCACAGGGCATGGACCAGTACGATTATGTCCTGATCAACGACGACCTCGAAACCTGCGTAAAACAGATGCATGAGACCATTCAGAGCCAGCATTTCATGAGCAGCAACCAGAAAGACTTTATCGAACAGATGAAAAAAAGTCTGGAAAAATAGAAAGGAGCATTTATTATGATTCATCCATCTTATCAGGAACTGATTGCAACTATTAACGAGGGCCAGGATCTGGACGAGGCACCGGTTGTCAGCAGCCGTTACTCTCTGGTACTTGCAACAAGCAAACGTGCAAGACAGATCATCGGCGGAGCTGAACCGCTTGTAAAAGTGAAAAAAGGCATGAAACCGCTTTCCATCGCCGTAGAGGAGATGTACAAAGGAGAGGTTACAATCCTTCCGGAATCTGAAGTTGAAGCGGAAGAGGAAACAAAAGAGGAGCCAGTAATTGAATAATATGAAAATTCTGTTTATTTCCCTTGGATGCGATAAAAACCTGGTAGATTCCGAGCATATGCTGGGTCTTCTGGTAGAGCATGGCTTCGAGATCACCGATTCCGAGGAAGATGCAGAGGTTATCGTGATAAACACATGCTGCTTTATCCACGACGCCAAAGAAGAAAGCATTCAAAATATTCTTGAAATGGCGAAGTACCGTACAGCGGGAAGCTGTAAGGTTCTTCTGGTAACGGGCTGTATGGCAGAGCGCTACCGCGATGAAATCATTGAGGAGATTCCGGAGGTTGACGCCGTACTTGGAACGAACAGCTATGACAAAATCCTGGATGCCATTCAGGATGTCCTCGGCGGCGACCGCTTCCAGGAGTATGCCGATCTGAAAGGACTGCCGAAAATTGACGCACAGCGCGTTGTAACGACAGGCGGCCATTACGAATATCTGAAAATTGCAGAGGGCTGTGACAAGCACTGTACCTACTGCATCATTCCGAAGCTGCGCGGACCGTACCGCTCCGTTCCGATGGAGGAACTGATAGCAGAAGCGAAGACGATGGCAGAACAGGGTGTCAAAGAGCTCGTTCTCGTTGCGCAGGAGACAACCATTTATGGTATCGATCTGTACGGAAAGCCGTCTCTCCACCTTCTGTTAAAAGAGCTCTGCAAAATTCAGGAGCTCTACTGGATCCGGATTCTGTACTGCTATCCGGAGGACATCTATCCGGAACTCGTTCAGACGATGAAGGAAGAGCCGAAAGTCTGTCACTACCTGGATCTGCCGATTCAGCATGCCAACGATGAGATCCTGCGCCGCATGGGTCGCAGAACATCCAAACAGGAGCTGATCGACAAAATTGATTTCCTGAGAAGCGAGATGCCGGATATCACACTGCGCACCACGCTGATCACAGGATTCCCGGGAGAGACAAAAGAGCAGCACAAAGAACTCCTCGAGTTTATCAACGACATGGAGTTCGACCGTCTCGGCGTATTCACCTACTCTCCGGAGGAGGGAACACCGGCTGCTGCGATGGAGCATCAGATCGACGAGGAGGTAAAACTGGACCGTCAGGCAGAACTGATGGAGCTGCAGCAGGATATCTCTGCAGAACTCGGCGAGCGCAGGATCGGCCAGGAGCTTCTTGTTATGATCGAGGGCAAAGTGGCGGATGAGGATGCCTATGTGGGCAGAAGCCAGGCGGACGCACCGGGTGTAGACGGCTATGTATTTGTCAATACACCGGAAACACTCGTATCCGGCGACTTCGTAAGAGTGAAAATTACCGGTGCTCTGGAATATGATCTGATAGGAGAGATAAGCCAATGAATTTACCAAACAAATTAACGATTCTGCGGGTAATTATGATTCCGTTTTTCGTGTTCTTCCTGCTGTCTGGCGTGGGCGGAAGCGCGTCCAAATGGATTGCACTGGTAATCTTTGCCGCTGCCAGCATCACGGATACGCTGGACGGCTACATTGCAAGACGTGACAATCTGATTACCGATTTCGGAAAGTTTATGGATCCGCTGGCAGATAAGCTGCTGGTATGCTCTGCACTGATCTGCTTTGTAGAGCTGGACAAGCTTCCGGCGTGGATGGTTATTATTATCATCGCAAGAGAATTTATCATCAGCGGTTTCCGCCTGGTTGCTTCGGACAATGGAATTGTCATCGCAGCAAGCTGGTGGGGAAAATCGAAAACAATCAGCCAGATGATTATGATCATTCTTCTGATCGCTGACATTCCGGCACTTTCCGTGCTGAATACCGTGCTGATCTGGGTTGCACTGATTCTGACCGTTGTTTCTCTGATTGATTACCTGGTAAAAAATAAAAACGTGCTTTCCATGCAGAACTAGGCAGGAAAAAGCACAGAATAAAAACGCTGACCGGTTTGGGATTCCAGACCGGCAGCGTTTTTTGGTTTGTAGTTTTTCAGCGTTTTTTCCCGGAAGCAGCGGAGCGGAAGAGGCGTACCATCTGGTCAATTTTTGCCGCTTCCTGTTTGGATTTTCCGGCTTTGATGGCAGAGATGATCAGGTCCGCCTCGGAGGCGGAAAACTGTGCGCCGCCCTGATTTCCCTGCATCAGGGAGAGAAGAAACGGCATCATTTCCGCCTGGGATTTTCCACGGCTCTGAGAGGCCATCTGCTGCAGTGCCTGAAGCCGGGCAAAGTCAATTCCGGAAAGAGAGGGGTCCTGCGACCAGTCGTTTTGCTTATCATCCGAACTCATAGCAGATCCTCCTCATTTCCGGGATTTATATTCTGAAGCATCTGGACCATCTGCATGGTCTGAAACATCTGGGAGAGAAGATCCCGCTGCGGACCGGCGGCAAAACGGGAAATATCCTGCAGCATCTCAAGCGGAGAGACGTGCGGGGCATCAACAGACATCATGGAAAGGTCGGCCGGACGGGAAAAAAGCTGAATGGTCCGCTGGAGCTCGAGCCATTTGCTCAAAATCGCAAGGGAGGGCTGCAGGCCGAAGGAGGCGTAGGGAATGGCAGCCTTCAGCATCTGAAGCTGATCCTGTGCGATCATCTGGTCCAGCGGTGTCATCTGTTCCACATTTTGTTCCTGTTCCTGATTCAAATTAAGATCCTTCCTGGCAGCATTCCTGCATTTGTCTTTTTATTTCTCTTTATCTTATGTTCCAGGCCGGAAAAAATGACAGAAGGCGGGAAAAAACATATGATAAGAGGAAGAAAGAAAAAGGAGACCGCCGGAAAATGGATGGAAAAGAAACAGCAAAAAGAAAACAGGTACTCGAAGGGAATGCCTTTTATGAAATAGATCTGGAATGTATGAGAAAAAAAGAAAAAAGAGAAGAGATGGAAAAGCGGGAAAGAGAAGCACGGAAACCGAAACGGTTTCGCTGAAAGAGAATTCTGGTGAAAAAAGCCCCGGGGCGGTTGATCCGCACCCGGGGCTTTTTCTGCCCGAACATCTGGGAGGACTGAAAAAAGGTCAGCAGCCGCATCCACAGTTATTGCTGTTGCCGCATCCACAGCCGTTGTTGTTCCATCCGCCGCAGCAGAACAGAAGAATCAGAACGAGCCAGCAGTCGGAATTGCAGCCATTGTTGTTGTTTCCGCATCCACATCCGCCGCAGCAGGAGAGGAGAAGCAGAATCCAGATAATACTGCAGCCATTGTTTCCGAACAGGTTGTTGTTGGAAACACCGCATCCATTATCGCAGCCACAGCCGTTGTCACATCCGCATCCACAGTTTGTAGCAGCTAAATCACTCATGTTTGTTCCTCCAAAGGAATCATTTTGCTTACAATTCATGATATGAAAAACTGCCGGGCGGGGTTACTCTTAAAGAGAAAAATTCAAAGACCCTACAGACTGCGTCCCTGAAAATCAAAAAGCTCTTTCACCGGAATGTCAAGTGCCTCAGCGATATCGAACAGAAGATTCAACGAAATAGAGGTTTTTGTATTTGGCGCTTCGATGTTGCTCATATGGGTACGACTGATATGTACCGCCTCGGCAAGTTCGGCCTGCGTCATTCCTTTTGCTCTTCGATAGTAGGCAATCGTAAGTCCAAGAAGGCGAAGATCGTTCAAGCGTTCGTAATTCATAGTCAGGAATCCCCCTTTTAGTTTTATAAATATAATGATAATACGTAATGATACAACGGAAAACAATCAAAAACAAGGCAGTTGCACATTAAAAGTTTGCATCAACAAACGGATATACCATAGAAGCAAACCTGTGAGCGGGAAAATCAGTTTGTCATAAGGCTTAGAAAGCTCTGATATAACTGCAATCTTCCGTATCCCCACTCGCGGCTTGGATAAGTAATGGTATCAGTTCGGCCAGCGCCGCGGATCAGATAGTTTTTCAGCTCCTGCGCCGTAAAATAGCGGGATGGGGTGCGTTGAATGCCCCATTGCAGGAAGAGAGCGGCAGCACCGGATGTAATAGCAGCGGACGCGCTTGCGCCGCTCCGGTTTTCGTAGGAGCCTGCTGGTCCCGGTCCGGTGACGGAAATCCCGGGGGAAGCAAAATCGGGTTTGATTTCACCAAGCCGGGTAAAGCCGCGTCCGGATTCCGGTGAAAAACTGTTATTGGATGCCTGATAGGTGGAGGGAGACAGAACGGGAACGGTGGCGGAGGGTGTCGTCAGTGTCGTGTACGGGTCGGGTTCCAGAAAGATCACATCGGAAGTGGAAAATCCGGTAATCGGAAGCCAGACGTGGAAATCGGGCGGGGAAGGAAAGGCGCGGTAAACCTGAAGTGTCCAGATGCCGGGCGTCGGATCCAGCATGCGGATCAGGATGAGCTGGCTGCCGGTCGTCGTCTGAACGACTTCGTAGTTGACGTAGATGACGGTGCGTTCCAGAACAAAGGTGATCCTCTGTTCCTGAGTCAAAGAGACGGGAATCCGCGGAATCGTTTCTCCGCCGGGAGAGCGGAATCCGACGGAAAAAAGCTGCGGAACCTGTCCCCAGAACTCCAGGACAAAACCGCGGCTGCCTTCGGAAACGAGAAACTCCACATTTTTCGGGGAGTCATTTTCGGATACGGAGCCATAATAATGGTGAGCGGCGTTTCCCTCGTTGCCGGTGGCGCAGACCGGAATAATGCCCGGCGTATTTCCGTAGCGCGCCAGCGTCAGAGCGATGGGAAGGGTTCCGGAATGACTTCCCTGATTTGTTCCAAGTGCCAGACAGATGACCAGTGGTTTTCCCTCCCTGGCTGCGACTTCGTTTAGAAAACGCATCGCAGAGAGAAGATCATCTTCTTCAAAGACAGGAGCATTGGTGGAGACAAGATAAAAGTCTTTCAGATTCTGTTTCGCCGGTTTTAACTTAACAACAGCGAAATCGGCTTCCGGTGCAGCACCGAGAAAGCCGGCGGACGCATTCGGAGTACCGCCAGCGACTCCGGCGACGTATGTTCCGTGTCCGTCCGGATCCGTGACCGGAACGACAGAAAGAGGATCCCTGCTTCGAAGCGCATCGTCAAGGTCTGACTTTTCGTAGAGACTGCCATAGGGAAACTGCGGCGGCGGTGTGCCTGTGCGGTCGGTCTGATCCCAGATGGAAAGAATCCGGCTCTGACCGTTGCTGCGCAGAAAGGCGGGGTGGCGGTAATCGATGCCGGTGTCCAGAAAACCCAGGATTACATTTTTGCCGGTATACCCGCCGCCGTAGAGATTCTGCGTCTGTACAATGCCGGAGACTTCTAAAGAGAGGGTGGAAAGCGGCGTGAAAAGTTTCGGGAGTCCGGTAAAAAGAATTTCACCAAAGAGATTTTCCGGGAGCAGGCTGCGCTCGAGAAAGAGAACGGAATACTGCGAATTCAGTGTAAGAAGGGCACTGGATTCCGGAAAGAGCATCTGGTACCGCTCGGACTGTGCCACGTAATTCTGAATCAGAATGTTGATGTAATCGTTGGAATAGATGATGTCCGTAAGATCCATAAAGAGATCCTTTGTTTTTGAAGGTATTGTATGCAAACCATACAGAAAAGTATGCATGCTCAAAAAAGAAATCCCCCTACCGGGTGCAAGATCTGCACGGTAAGGGGAAAGAAAACGAAATCAGCTTTCCAGAAGAGCGCTGATATCCTGCTTTGGTACTTCCATCGGATAATGACTGTCGAAGCATGCACGACAGATCGGCAGGTCACCGACCATGTTCTGGAGCTTTTCGATCGGCATGTAGCCCAGGGAGTCCGCTCCGATCTGCTGGCGGATTTCCTCGGTGGAATGGGAGCTTGCGATCAACTGCTTGTTGGAAGGCACATCGGTTCCAAAATAGCATGGATACAGGAACGGCGGGGAACTGATACGGACATGAACCTCGGTCGCACCGGCTTTTCGCAGCATCGTAATCAGATTCGAAATCGTTGTTCCGCGGACAATGGAATCGTCAACGAGGACAATTCGTTTTCCTTTTACGACGGATTCCAGAACACTCAGCTTGATTTTTACGCTGGATTCCCGTTCCTTTTGTGTCGGTTTGATAAAGGTACGGCCGACATAGCTGTTTTTGTGGAAGGCAAGACCGAACGGAATGCCGGATTCTTCGGAATAGCCTTTTGCGGAGGCAAGTCCGGAGTCCGGAACGCCGCAGACAAGATCTGCGTCAACCGGATAGGTCTTTGCAAGCGTTGCGCCGCCGCGGATTCTGGCTTCATAGACACTGATGTTGTCTATTTTGCTGTCGAGGCGGGCAAAATAAATATATTCAAAAATACAATGCGCTTTTTTTACGTCAACCGGCATAAATTCGGATTTCAGATTTCCGGTTTTGTCAAACGTTACAATTTCTCCCGGAGCGACATCGCGGACGAATTCAGCGCCGATCGAAGTGAGGGCGCAGCTTTCCGAGGCGAGAACCCAGGCGTTGTCCCGCTTTCCGATGCAGAGCGGTTTTAAGCCGTATGGGTCGCGCACGCCGATGAGTTTTCTCGGGCTCATGATGACAAGGGCATAGGCGCCGCGGATTTCTTTTACCGTGCGCAGAATCGCTTCTTCTACCGTTTTGGAATGAACGCGTTCCCGCGCAATGCCGTAGGCGATGATTTCAGAGTCAATCGAAGTGTGAAAAATTGCGCCGGTGTTTTCCATCTGCTCGCGCAGTTCCATAGCGTTGACCAGATTTCCGTTGTGCGCAAGGGCGAGGGAGCCTTTCAGATAATTCAGAACGAGCGGCTGTGCATTCTCTACGGTAGTGGAACCGGTGGTAGAGTACCGGACATGGCCGATGCCGATATTGCCGGACAGCTCTTCTAATTTGGATTCTTTGAAAACTTCGTTGACAAGGCCAAGGCCTTTGTAGGATTTCACATGGCCCTTTGGACCGCTGGTGTCAGAGACGGCAATTCCGCAGGACTCTTGTCCTCTGTGCTGCAGGGCGGAAAGGCCATAGTAGATCGAAGGACTGACGTCGGCACCATCCAGATCGTAAATGCCGAAAACACCACATTCCTCCCGGAGACCGGTATCATAACAATTGTTTGACGATGGCTGCATAGGTATTCTCCTTTTTTCAGTTGTAGACCTGCATGTTTTAAAAACATTGATTATCATACTCATTTTTGCGGATGATGTCAAGAAAATCGTGATATGTATAAAATATGGTGCAGAAATTTAGGATTTCGTGGAAAATGTCGAAAATAATAAAAAATAGTAAAAAAAAGTTGCAGGAAATTCGAGATGTGTTATAATCGTTTTTGATTTTGAATGAAAGCCCCGGACAGCAGCTATGGATGAGCCATGCTTGCATGAGCGAATTCATAGATATTGGCCGGGCAAGACGACATGAGTAAGTAGGGCGATAGCCCGGATTACGAATGTTGTCAGCAGTTGCGGGAGCGACGCAGGCGCGGAGTAACTGGCTTTCATCATAGAGATGTCGCCGGCAGGCGACATTTCCTTTTAGAGAAACTTGTGACGGAAAAGAAAATATCAGAAGAGAAAAACAGGAGGAAATCAATATGGCAGTAAAATATGTCTTTGTGACAGGCGGAGTAGTCTCCGGCCTTGGAAAGGGAATCACGGCGGCGTCCCTTGGACGGCTTTTAAAAGCCCGAGGATACAAAGTGACGATGCAGAAATTTGACCCGTACATCAACGTTGACCCGGGTACGATGAACCCGATTCAGCACGGCGAGGTTTTCGTTACCGATGACGGCACAGAGACAGACCTCGATCTCGGCCACTACGAGCGTTTCATCGACGAGAGCCTGGATAAAAATTCCAACGTGACGACCGGAAAAGTATACTGGTCTGTTCTGCAGAAAGAACGCCACGGTGATTTCGGCGGAGGCACCGTACAGGTCATTCCGCACATTACAAACGAAATCAAGAGCCGTTTCTACCGCGGAAAAGAAGTAGACGAGGAGCGTATTGCCATCATTGAGGTCGGCGGAACCGTCGGCGATATCGAGAGCCAGCCGTTTTTGGAGGCAATCCGCCAGTTCCAGCATGACGTCGGACACGAGAACGCCATTCTGATCCACGTTACCCTGATTCCATATCTGAAAGCTTCCGGTGAAATGAAAACAAAACCGACGCAGGCGAGCGTAAAAGAGCTGCAGGGAATCGGTATTCAGCCGGATGTCATCGTATGTCGGTCCGAGCATCCGCTGACCACCGAGATCAAAGATAAAATTGCTCTGTTCTGCAACGTTCCGTCAAGCCATGTTCTGCAGAACCTGGACGTGGAGTATCTGTATGAAGCTCCGCTTGCCATGGAGAAAGAGAACCTGGCGCAGGTTGTCTGCGAGAGCCTTCACCTTCCATGCCCGGAACCGGATCTGTCCGACTGGACCCATATGGTAGAAGCACTCCGCCATCCGAACAAAGAGGTGACGATTGCGCTCGTCGGAAAGTATATCCAGCTGCATGATGCATACCTGAGCGTTGTTGAGGCATTAAAACACGGCGGAATTGCAAGCCATGCAAACGTACACCTGAAATGGGTGGATTCCGAGCTGGTAACCGAGGAGAACGTGGCAGAGTATCTGAGCGATGTGGACGGTGTTCTGGTACCGGGCGGATTCGGAAACCGCGGTATCGAAGGCATGATCACAGCGATTCGATATGCAAGAGAGAACAAGATTCCGTTCCTCGGCCTCTGCCTCGGCATGCAGCTGACGATTGTTGAATATGCAAGAAACATTCTCGGTTACCACGACGCACACAGCATCGAGATGAACCCGAACACCATGCACCCGGTGATCGCACTGATGCCGGATCAGGATGGAATCGAGGATATCGGCGGTACGTTACGTCTCGGCGCATATCCATGCGTCCTGGCAGACGGATCGAAAGCACAGGAGTTGTACGGTGAGAAAGAGATTTCCGAGCGTCACCGCCACCGCTATGAAGTAAACAACGATTTCCGGAAAGCACTGACCGAAAACGGCATGGTTCTCTCCGGTGTTTCTCCGGACGGAAGAATCGTTGAGATGGTAGAACTTTCAGATCATCCGTTCTACATCGCAACGCAGGCACATCCGGAGTTCAAATCCCGTCCGAACCGTCCGCATCCGCTGTTCCGCGGCCTGATCGCAGCAGCAGCCGAGTACCATGCGGCAAAATAATCGATAAATGGTATGAAAAATTAGGTAAAATGCAGTAATAACCTAAGAAAGTTAAGAAAAAATATAAAAAATTATATAAAAATTAAATTTGCTCTTTACAGGACGAAAAAAATAGAGTATAGTAAGGGCAATCCAGAAAGAACGGCGGGGAACAAAAGATTCCCCTCCATTCTTTTCAGAAAAGACAAAGGATAACCGAAAATAAGGAAAGTAAAGGAAGGGAAGCCGTATGACACAGAGCAAAGAGCGTGTCATGGGAGAAGAAGGGCTGTACCGTTCTTCCTTTGAACACGACAACTGCGGTATCGGAGCCGTCGTGAATATCAAAGGTGAAAAATCCCATGCGACCGTAGAAAACGCATTAAAAATCGTAGAAAATCTTGAACATAGAGCCGGCAAAGACGCCGAGGGTAAAACAGGAGACGGAGTAGGAATCTTGTTGCAGATATCGCACAAATTCTTTTCCAAAGCCTGTTCGACCCTCGGTTTTTCATTAGGCGGAGAACGGGAATACGGCGTCGGCGTATTCTTCTTCCCACAAAATGAGCTGAAACGGAACCAGGCAAAAAAGATGTTTGAGATCATCGTGGAAAAAGAGGGACTGGAACTCCTTGGATGGAGAAACGTGCCGACCGTTCCGGAAGTTCTCGGCCATAAGGCAAGAGAGTGTATGCCTTACATCATGCAGGCATTCATCAAAAAACCGGAGGATGTGGAAAAGGGAATCGCTTTCGACCGTCGTCTGTACGTCGTACGCCGTGTTTTCGAACAGAGCAACGACAACACCTACGTGCCATCCCTTTCCAGCCGTACCATCGTATACAAAGGTATGTTCCTCGTAGGACAGCTCCGCACCTTCTTCCGCGATCTGCAGGATGTCGATTATGAATCTGCAATCGCCATGGTGCATTCCCGGTTCAGCACGAACACGAACCCAAGTTGGGAGAGAGCCCATCCGAACCGTTTCATCGTACACAACGGCGAGATCAACACCATCCGCGGAAACGCCGACAAGATGCTGGCCCGTGAGGAGACGATGTCCTCTCCGATGCTGCAGGATGAACTGCACAAGGTTCTGCCGGTTGTCAACACCCAGGGTTCTGACTCTGCAATGCTCGACAATACACTCGAGTTCCTGACCATGAGCGGTATGGATCTTCCGCTGGCTGTCATGATCACGATCCCGGAGCCATGGGCAAACAACGATACGATTTCCCAGGAGAAACGTGATTTCTATCAGTATTATGCAACGATGATGGAGCCGTGGGACGGACCGGCATCGATCCTGTTCTCCGACGGAGATGTGATGGGAGCAGTGCTCGACCGCAACGGTCTTCGTCCTTCCCGTTACTACATCACCAACGATGGATTCCTGATCCTTTCCTCTGAGGTCGGTGTTCTGGAAGTTCCGGAAGAAAAAATCGTCTTAAAAGAGCGTCTCCATCCGGGCAAGATGCTTCTCGTCAACACCGTACAGGGAAAAGTCTTAAACGATGAGGAAGTCAAAGAATATTACGCAAAGAAACAGCCGTACGGCGAATGGCTCGACAGTTATCTGGTACAGTTAAAGGATATCAAAATCCCGAATCTGCCGGTCGAAGAGTACACGAAAGAAGAGCGGATGCGCCTGCAGAAAGCGTTCGGCTACACCTACGAGGAGTACCGTTCCTCCATCGGAAAGATGGCATTAAACGGTGTCGAGGCAACCGCTTCGATGGGTATCGATACCCCGCTTGCCGTTCTCTCCCATGAGCATCAGCCGCTGTTCAACTATTTCAAACAGCTCTTCGCACAGGTAACGAACCCGCCGATCGACTGCATCCGTGAGGAGATCGTAACTTCCACAAGCGTTTACGTCGGACGTGACGGAAATCTGCTTGAGGAGGAGCCGAAGAACTGCCAGGTATTAAAGATCAACAATCCGATCCTGACCAATACCGATATGCTGAAGATCAAGAACATGAAAGTCGAAGGCTTCAAGGCAGTGACCGTTCCGATCACCTACTACAAGAGCGCACCGCTTGACCGTGCGATGGACCGCCTTTTCGTCGAGGTTGACCGTGCACACCGGGCAGGAGCCAACATCCTGATTCTCTCTGACCGCGGCGTCGATGAGAACCATGTGGCGATTCCATCCCTCCTGGCTGTATCTGCGGTTCATCAGCATCTGGTAAAAACGAAAAAGAGAACTTCTCTTGCGATTATTCTGGAGTCCGGCGAGCCGCGCGAGGTGCACCATTTCGCAACACTGCTCGGCTACGGTGCCTGCGCAATCAACCCGTATCTGGCACTCGACACGATCCATGAGCTGATCGAAGAGGGCATGATCAAGAAAGATTACTACGCAGCCGTTGAAGATTACAACCACGCAGTCATCTCTGGTATCGTAAAAATCGCAGCGAAGATGGGTATCTCCACGATCCAGTCGTATCAGGGTTCCCAGATCTTCGAGGCCATCGGTATCTCAGCAGATGTCATCGACAAATACTTCACCGGTACGGTCAGCCGTGTCGGCGGTATTACCCTGGAAGACATTGCAAAAGATGTCGATGAGCGTCATTCCCAGGCATTCGATCCGCTGGAGCTGTCTACCGATCTGACACTGGACAGTATCGGCCGTCATAAATCGAGAAGCCAGGGCGAGGAGCACCGCTACAATCCGCGCACCATTCATACACTGCAGGAGTCCACAAGACGCGGCGACTACAAGATGTTCAAAGAGTACACAGCAATGGTCGACAGCGAGGAGAGCGGCTATCTGCGGAGCCTGATGGACTTCGATTATCCGGAGCAGGGCGTTCCGCTCGAAGAAGTTGAGAGCGTAGATTCTATCGTAAAACGATTCAAAACAGGTGCGATGTCCTACGGTTCTATTTCTCAGGAGGCACATGAGACACTGGCAATTGCCATGAACCGTCTGCATGGAAAATCCAACACTGGTGAGGGCGGTGAGAGTGATGACCGTCTCGAATCCCCGGAGAGATGCTCCGCGATCAAACAGGTAGCATCGGGAAGATTCGGCGTTACCAGCAAATACCTTGTCAGTGCAAAAGAGATCCAGATCAAGATGGCTCAGGGTGCAAAACCGGGCGAGGGCGGCCACTTACCGGCCGGAAAGGTTTACCCGTGGATTGCAAAAACACGTCACTCCACACCGGGTGTATCCCTGATTTCCCCGCCGCCGCACCACGACATCTACTCCATCGAGGACCTTGCACAGCTGATTTATGACCTGAAAAACTCGAATGTGAATGCAAGAATCTCCGTTAAACTGGTATCCGAAGCAGGTGTTGGTACTGTCGCAGCCGGTGTTGCAAAAGCCGGAGCACAGGTTATCCTGATTTCCGGATATGATGGAGGAACGGGAGCAGCACCGAGAAGTTCCATCCACAATGCAGGACTTCCATGGGAGTTAGGCCTTGCCGAGACCCATCAGACGCTGATCAAAAACGGCCTCCGTAACCGTGTCATGATCGAGACCGATGGTAAGCTGATGAGCGGCCGTGACGTTGTGATTGCAGCACTCCTTGGCGCCGAGGAATTCGGTTTTGCGACCGCACCGCTTGTAACGATGGGATGCGTTATGATGCGTGTCTGCAACCTCGATACCTGCCCGATGGGTATTGCAACCCAGAACCCGGAGCTGCGCAAACGTTTCCGCGGCAAACCGGAGTACGTCATCAACTTCATGCGCTTCATCGCAGAAGAGATGCGGGAATACATGGCAAAACTTGGCTTCCGCACCGTTGACGAGATGGTCGGCCGTTCCGACTTCTTAAAGAGAAATGATAAAGTGACGAACGAGCACGCAGACCGCGTAGACTTAAGCCAGATCCTGAACAATCCGTTTGCAAAAGCAGGCGAGAAGGTAACGTTCGATCCGAAAGATGTTTACGACTTCAAACTTGGCGCAACCCTGGATGAGAAGGTACTCTTAAAGAAATTCGGTCCGGCAATGGATAAGAAAGAGAAGAAGACCGTCAAAGTCGAGATCACCAACACCGATCGTACCGTGGGAACGATTCTTGGTGCCGAGATCACCAGAAAATTCGGCACCTCTCTGGAGCCGGATACGTACACCGTACAGTGCAAGGGTGCCGGCGGACAGAGCTTCGGAGCATTTATTCCAAAAGGACTGACCCTGGAACTTGAGGGCGATTCGAACGATTACTTCGGAAAAGGCCTCTCTGGCGGAAAACTGGTTGTCTACCCGCCGAAAGCAAGAAAGTATAAACCGGAAGAAAACATCATCGTCGGAAACGTTGCCCTCTACGGCGCAACGAGCGGTGAGGCGTACATCAACGGTATCGCAGGAGAGCGTTTCTGTGTCAGAAACTCCGGTGCTTACGCCGTTGTCGAGGGTGTCGGTGAGCATGGATGCGAGTATATGACCGGCGGCCGTGTCGTTGTCCTCGGCGCAACCGGAAAGAACTTTGCAGCCGGCATGAGCGGCGGTATCGCTTATGTCCTGGATGAAAAGAGCAACCTGTACCGCAATTTGAACAAGGAAATGATTTCGATTGAACTGGTAGAAAGCAAATACGATATTGCAGAGCTGAAAAACATGATTGAAAAACACGTCGCACACACCGGCTCTGAAAAAGGTAAAGAAATTCTCACACACTTTGACGAATATCTGCCGAAATTCAAGAAGATCATTCCGAATGACTATAAGCGCATGATGATGCTGAGTGCCCAGATGGAAGACAAGGGCCTTAGCAGCGAACAGGCACAGATTGAAGCATTTTACGAAAGCATGCGTAAGTAGGAGGAAGAAGAATTATGGGTAAGCCAACTGGATTTATGGAATATCAGCGCAAGACGGGAAACACCGTTGCCCCGCTTGAGCGTATCAAAAACTTTAAGGAATTTCATCTGCAGCTCCCGAAAAAGGAACAGCAGATGCAGGCTGCCCGCTGTATGGCATGCGGTGTACCGTTCTGCCAGGCGGGAACCATGATTGCGGGAATGGCCTCCGGCTGTCCGCTGCAGAACCTCGTTCCGGAGTGGAATGACCTTGTGTATCTTGGAAACTATGAGCAGGCATACCGCCGCCTCACCAAGACAAACTGTTTTCCGGAATTTACCTCCCGTGTCTGCCCGGCACTCTGCGAAGCAGCCTGTACATGCAACGTAAACGGAGACCCGGTCTGCACGAAGGAAAATGAACGCGCGATCATCGAAAACGCATGGGCAACCGGCCTGATTACGCCGCAGCCGCCGAAAGTGCGCACCGGAAAACGCGTTGCCGTTGTAGGAAGCGGTCCTTCCGGCCTTGCAGCAGCGATGCAGCTCAACCGCCGCGGCCATTCTGTTACGGTCTTTGAACGCCGCGACCGCGTGGGCGGACTTTTACGCTACGGTATTCCGAACATGAAACTCGATAAGAGCGTCATCGACCGCCGTGTGGATCTGATGAAGGCCGAGGGCATCGAGTTTGTGACGAATGCTGATATCGGAAAAGATGTAAAAGCTGACAAACTCTTAAAAGAATTTGACCGTGTCCTGCTCTGCTGCGGTGCGGCAAATCCAAGAGATATCAAGGCAGAGGGAAGAGATGCAAAGGGCATCTACTTTGCTGTCGATTTCCTGACTTCCGTAACGAAGAGTCTTCTGGATTCCAATTTTGAGGATCATGCCTACATCGATGCCAAGGGCAAACACGTTGTTGTCATCGGAGGCGGCGACACCGGTAATGACTGTGTCGGAACTTCCATCCGTCTCGGTGCCAAATCTGTGACACAGCTTGAGATGATGCCGAAAGCACCGGATCAGCGTGCCGAGAACAATCCGTGGCCGGAGTGGCCGAAGATCTGCAAGACGGATTACGGCCAGGAAGAGGCAATCGCCGTATTCGGCCATGATCCGCGGATTTACCAGACAACCGTAACGGAATTTATCAAAAACAAAAAAGGTGAAGTCTGCCAGATCAAGACCGTAAAACTGACACCGAAAAAAGATGAGAAATCCGGCCGCATGATGATGGTTCCGGTTGAGGGAACCGAAGAGATTCTCCCGGCAGATCTCGTTCTTATTGCAGCAGGCTTTTTAGGATCCCAGAAATATGTGACCGATGCATTTAAAGTGGAAGTCAACCAGCGCACCAACGTGAAGACAGATGACGGAAAATACCAGACAACAAAAGAAAATGTCTTCACCGCAGGCGATATGCACCGCGGCCAGTCCCTGGTCGTATGGGCGATCCGCGAGGGACGCGAGGCAGCAAAGGCAGTCGATGAATCCCTGATGGGATACACGAATCTCTAAGTTTTTCTTGACAAAACACGCGAAAAACTGCTATAATATGCCCAAAACAAGGGTGTTTTTACGCAAGGTGTCTTTCTGCCCTGCCGCGTGAAAACACCCTTTTCGTTTAGAATCGTCTTTGATAAAGGAGAGAATCGATATGGCAAAGTATACGAAGGAAGCGATCCTTCAGATGGCGGAGGAAGAAGATGTTGAATTTATCCGCCTGCAGTTTACCGATATGTTTGGAATGATGAAAAATATGGCCATCACCGCCGGACAGCTGGAAAAAGCCCTGAATAATCAGTGCGTTTTCGATGGCTCTTCGTTCGAAGGATTTGTCACCATCGAGGAAGCAGACATGTTTCTGCACCCGGATCTCGACACCTTTGCAATACTTCCGTGGCGTCCGCAGCAAGGAAAGGTTGCAAGATTGATCTGTGATGTGTATGATAGAGAGGGGAATCTTTATGCAAAGAGTTCCCGAACCATCCTTCAGAAGGTAATTTCCGAAGCGAAAGCGATGGGTTATGAGTTTGAAATCTCACCGGAGTGTGAATTTTTCCTGTTCCACACCGATGAGGACGGCGGAGCAACGAGTGTAACGCACGACAAAGGCGGTTATCTGGATCTTGGACCGCTGGACCTGGGAGAAAACGCGCGGCGCGATATGGTGCTGACTCTCGAAGAAATGGGAATCGACGTTGAGTCTTCCTTCCACGAGGTAGCGGCAGGCCAGCACGAACTGGATTTCTGTCCGGCTGCAGCACTTCGGACGGCAGATCAGCTGATGACTGCCAAATTTGCTATCCGTACGATTGCAAAACGTCATGGTCTTCACGCAACCTTTATGCCAAAACCAAAAACCGGAGTTCACGGATCGGGTCTTCATCTTTCCTTCTCCCTGTTTCAGGAGGGAAAAGATGTGTTTGCCGACAAATCCGATGAATACGGGCTCAGCAAAGAGGCATATTACTTTATGGGCGGACTGATG
Organism: Blautia sp. AF32-4BH; assembly: GCF_003460565.1. NCBI lineage: Bacteria > Bacillati > Bacillota > Clostridia > Lachnospirales > Lachnospiraceae > Blautia > Blautia sp. AF32-4BH. Next base: position 60,029 of record NZ_QTVL01000019.1, read on the forward strand.
AAACACATCAGCGGAATCGCAGCGATTACCAATCCGCTTGTAAACTCCTACAAACGTCTGACACCGGGATACGGTGCACCGATCTACGTGGCATGGTCTGCAAAGAACAGAAGCCCGCTGATCCGCATTCCGCTGACGGGAGACGGTATCATGGCCATTGAGCTTCGATGCCCGGATTCGGCAGCCAATCCGTACCTAGCACTTGCTGTCTGCATGGCAGCAGGACTTGACGGTATCAAACAGAAAATCGTTCCGCCGTCCCCGGTGGACCGCAATATTTCCGATCTGACAGAAGAAGAACGAAACGCGATGCAGATCACCCTTCTCCCGGGAAGCCTTGGAGAAGCGGTCGCAGAGTTAAAGAAAGACGATTTTCTGTGTCAGGTACTCGGCCAGGAATTTGTGGATGGATATATCAATGCCAAAGAAGAAGAGTGGCATGAGTATCTCCGCCAGGTATCCGACTGGGAGACCGAGAAATATCTGTACCGTATTTAGACGACGAAGGGGCCTGAAAATGCATGAGCAGCATAGTGATAGTACTTCCCAAAATAGAAGATGGAAAGCGCATCCGGGATATTCTGGCAAAAAGAGGATATGAAATCGATGCTGTCTGTTCGACAGCGGCAGCGGCGCTCGGAGAGATGAACAACTTAAACGGCGGTATCGTCATCTGCGGCTACAAGCTTCCGGATATGTTTTTTACGGATCTGAATGAGTGTATGCCGTCCGGCTTCCAGATGCTTCTGATTGCATCGAGCCGCGCATTAAGTGCGGTGGAGGGAACCGGAATCATGGCGGTTACGATGCCGCTTTCCGTGTACGAGCTGGTCAATACACTGGAGATGATGCTGCAGAGTGCGGCACGGCGCAGAAAGAAAGAGCGGGCAAAGCCCAAGGTGCGCAGCGCCGAGGAACAGCACATCATCGATCGTGCAAAAAGCCTTCTGATCGAACGAAATCACATGACCGAGTCGGAGGCCCATCGCTACATGCAGAAATGCAGCATGGACAGCGGCACCAATCTGGTTGAAACGGCACAGATGGTGCTGACGCTTTTGACAGAGTAAGAAAAAGTGAAAAGGAGCGACATAATAATGTTCAAAATCAATGACAATTATCTGAAATTGCCGGGAAGCTATCTGTTTTCCACCATTGCAAAAAAAGTTGCAGCTTACACCGAGGCAAATCCGGACGCGAAAATCATCCGTCTTGGAATCGGCGACGTAACCCAGCCGATCGCACCGGCGATCATTGAAAAGCTGCACGGAGCAGTGGATGAGATGGGACACGCAGAGACCTTCCACGGATATGCACCAGATCTTGGATATGCTTTCCTTCGCGATACCATCGCAAAAAATGATTATCGGGACAGAGGATGCGATATCTCATCTGATGAAATTTTTGTATCGGACGGCGCAAAATGCGACTGCAGCAACATTCAGGAGATCTTCAGCCTGGACAACAAGATCGCTGTATGCGACCCGGTTTATCCGGTTTATGTAGACTCCAACGTAATGGCAGGCCGTGCCGGTGACTACGACGCAGCAACCGAGCGTTTCACGAATGTGATTTACATGCCGTGTACTGCAGAAAACAACTTCACCCCGGATCTCCCGAAAGAAACCCCGGATCTGATTTATCTGTGCTTCCCGAACAACCCGACCGGCGCTATGGTTTCCAAAGCCGAGCTGCAGAAATGGGTTGATTATGCAAATAAAGTAGGAGCCATCATCCTGTATGATGCTGCATACGAGGCATATATCTCAGAAAAAGACATTCCGCATTCCATCTATGAGTGCGAGGGTGCAAGAACATGTGCCATCGAAATGCGCAGCTTCTCCAAGAACGCAGGCTTTACCGGTATGCGTCTTGGATTCACCGTTATCCCGAAAGACATCAAATCCGGCGATGTGACTCTGCACAGCCTGTGGGCACGCCGTCACGGAACGAAATACAACGGAGCTCCGTACATCATCCAGAGAGCCGGCGAGGCTGTTTACTCTCCGGAAGGAAAAGCACAGTTAAAAGAGCAGGTTGCTTACTACATGAAGAACGCAAAAGTCATCTACGACGGATTAAAGGGCGCAGGCTACACCGTATCCGGCGGCGTCAACGCTCCGTATATCTGGCTGAAAACACCGGGAAATATGACTTCCTGGGAGTTCTTTGATCACCTGCTTGCAGACGCAAACGTAGTCGGAACACCAGGATCAGGCTTCGGCCCGAGCGGAGAAGGCTACTTCCGTCTGACTGCATTCGGTACGTATGAGAATACAGTAGAGGCAGTGGAGAGAATCAAAAAACTGTAAATTGTGTGCGAAATACCAATAAAACGGAATTTCTGCGCAATTTTATAAACACGCGAAAAAATAATTTTGTATAGATAAAATTCACGAAAAAATGCATTAGAATTTATATAAAATCCGTAAAAATTAGGTGTTTACAAATGCAAAACTGCTGTGCTATAATGCACAGTATGAAAAAGGCAGTGAAGGAAACTCCGTATGCGGAATCTGACAGGAAGCCGATGTCACCGACTGAGAGCATCAGCATGGAGGAAACATACAATGGGGAACATTCCGGAGCCGGTCTGCTGAACATGAGATCCGAACAGGAAATCAAGTAGGCAGATCCGTGATACGCGTTAAGTATAAATGAGTGGGCGTTTTCCCCCGGAAAACCGGAGAGAAAAACGCAATGCGGGTGGTACCGCGGGAACATAAAATATCCCGTCCCGGAACAGTAGTTAAAAAACTGTTCCGGGACTTTTTTATTTGAAAACGCAATCCGGGACAGGCGAGAAAGAGAGGAGAACAAGACATGGAATTTATGACAGGCGTAAAGAAAAAAGAAGACATCTCCGTAAAAACTCTGCTGGAGATACCGGAAGGCACAGAAGTAAAACTCGAAGGAGCCGTACACATCATCCGTGACATGGGCGAGGTTGCCTTTGTCATCTTAAGAAAGAGCGAGGGACTCGTTCAGTGTGTGTACGAAGAAGGAAGTGTTGACTTCCCGCTGAAAGATCTGAAAGAGGAATCGGCAGTTGCCGTAACCGGAACGGTCAAAAAAGAGGACCGCGCACCGGGCGGCGTCGAAGTCAGGCTGCAGACCATCACCGTTCTTTCCGAGCCGACCGAGCCAATGCCGCTCGCAGTCAACAAATGGAAAATGAACACCTCCCTTGAAGCAATGCTGAACATGCGGCCGATCGCTCTTCGAAACGTCAGAGAGCGTGCAAAATTCCGCATCCAGGAAGGCGTGGTACGGGCGTTCCGTGATTTCCTTCATTCCCAGGGATTCACCGAAATCCATACACCGAAGATCGGCGCGAAAGGCGCTGAAGGCGGCGCAAACATCTTCAAGCTGGAATATTTCCACCGCCCGGCTGTCCTTGCACAGAGCCCGCAGTTCTACAAACAGATGCTCGTCGGCGTGTTTGACCGTGTCTTTGAAGTTGGACCGGTTTTCCGTGCAGAGAAACACAACACGAAACGTCATCTGAACGAGTATACCAGCCTTGACTTTGAGATGGGCTACATCGAGGATTACACCGACATCATGGCAATGGAAACCGGATTTTTACAGTACATGGCGGAGCTTCTTAAAAAGGATTACGCAAAAGAGCTGGAGATCCTGAAAGTTATGCTTCCAAAGACAGAAGAAATCCCAACTGTACCGTTCACGAAAGCGAAAGAGCTGGTAGCCGAGAAATACAACCGAAAGATCCGCAACCCGTTCGACCTTGAGCCAGAGGAGGAGCTTCTGATCGGCCAGTATTTCAAAGAGGAGTACGATGCAGACTTCGTATTCGTCACCGAATATCCGTCGAAAAAGAGACCGTTCTATGCGATGGACGACCCGGAGGATAAGAGATACACAAAGAGCTTCGACCTGCTGTTCCACGGTCTGGAGATTACAACCGGAGGCCAGCGTATCCACGATTACAAGATGCTCTCTGAAAAGATCGCAGCCCGCGGCATGACAGAAGAGGGCATGGAGCAGTATTTAAGTGCTTTCAAACACGGTATGCCGCCGCACGGAGGTCTTGGCATCGGTCTGGAGCGTCTAACCATGAAGCTGATCGGTGAGGACAACGTCCGCGAGACAACGCTGTTCCCGCGTGATCTTACAAGACTGGAGCCGTAAGCGGATCCTGCTGGAAAATGAAAAAGGAGAATGAGTGAAATGGCAAATGTGATTTCAGATGAAACGATGGAATATGTCGGCATCCTGGCAAAGCTGGAATTAAAGGATGAGGAAAAAGAATCCGCACGGCAGGATATGCAGAAGATGCTGGATTATGTAGATAAATTAAACGAGCTCGACACCAGCAAGGTCGAGCCGATGACCCACATTTTCGAGATGGGAAATGTATTCCGCGAGGATGAAGTAACCAATGGCGACGACCGCGATGCAATGCTTACCAATGCACCGGAAGTCAAAGAGGGCCAGTACAAGGTTCCGAAAACGGTAGAATAGCAGGAGGAGATTGATATGGAAATCAAAGATATGACAGCAGTACAGCTTTCTGCCGCAATCAAAGAAGGAAAGATCACTGTAGCGGACGCTGTAGAAGCGTCTCTTGCGGCAGTCAAAGCATCGGAAGAATCAATTCACGCATTCCTTCTTGTGGATGAAAAGGGTGCAAGAGCACGCGCGGCAGAAGTGCAGAAGAAAATTGACGCAGGAGAGCTCACCGGTCCGCTGGCCGGCGTTCCGATTGCGGTCAAGGACAACATCTGTACGAAAGGTCTTGCGACGACGTGTGCGTCAAAGATCCTGCAGAACTTTGTTCCGACGTACGATGCAGAGGTTATCACACGGCTCGAAGAGGCGGGAGCCGTTATCATCGGAAAGACAAACATGGATGAGTTTGCGATGGGAAGTACGACAGAGACTTCCGCGTACGGCGTGACGAAAAATCCATGGAACACCGAACACGTTCCAGGCGGTTCCTCCGGCGGTTCCTGCGCAGCCGTTGCAGCAGGAGAAGTACCGATGGCACTTGGCTCCGATACCGGCGGATCGATCCGTCAGCCGAGTTCCTTCTGCGGCGTAACCGGCATGAAACCGACGTACGGCACCGTTTCCCGTTACGGACTGATCGCTTATGGTTCCTCCCTTGACCAGATCGGACCGGTCGCAAAGGATGTGACAGACTGTGCAGCACTGCTGCAGACGGTCGCTTCGTATGATGCAAAAGATGCGACATCGATGAAACGCGACGATTACGATTTCATGAGCGCTTTAAAAGAAGATGTCTCCGATCTGAAAATCGGTATTCCGAACAGCTGCTTCGGCGAAGGCCTGGATCCGCAGGTGAAGGAATCCATTTTAAAAGCTGCCGATGTCCTGAAGGCACGCGGAGCAGAAGTAGAGTATTTCGATCTCGACCTCATTGATTATGCCATTCCGGCTTACTACGTTATTGCATCCGCTGAGGCAAGCTCCAACCTGGAACGCTTCGACGGCGTGAAATACGGCTTCCGTGCCAAAGAGTACGAAGGACTCCACGATATGTATAAGAAGAGCCGTTCTGAGGGCTTCGGTCCGGAGGTGAAACGACGGATTATGCTGGGAAGCTTCGTCTTAAGCTCCGGTTACTACGATGCGTATTATCTGAAAGCACTGCGCACGAAAGCCCTGATTAAAAAAGAGTTTGACCGCGCATTTGAAAAATACGATATGATTTTAAGCCCGGCAGCACCATCGACCGCACCGCGTCTTGGCGATTCGCTTTCGGATCCTTTACAGATGTATCTGGGCGACATTTACACCGTATCGGTCAACCTCGCCGGCCTTCCGGGCATCACCGTTCCGTGCGGCATGGATGACAAGGGGCTTCCGATCGGCATGCAGCTTATCGGAGACTGTTTCTCAGAGAAAAAACTGTTCCGTGCAGCATACACCTATGAGCAGGCACGCGGTGCATTCGGGCAGCCAGAAAAATGGTAAGGAGGAAGCAAAACAATGTCAAAACAGTATGAAACCGTCATCGGACTTGAAGTACATGTGGAGCTTGCGACGAGAACAAAAATTTTTTGCGGCTGCTCTACCGCATTCGGCGGTGCGCCGAACACCCACACCTGCCCGGTCTGCACCGGTATGCCGGGATCCCTTCCGGTATTAAATAAGAAGGTTGTCGATTACGCCCTGCGCGTCGGACTGGCTGCAAACTGCAAAATCAACCAGCTCTGCAAATTCGACCGGAAGAACTATTTCTACCCGGACAACCCGCAGAACTATCAGATTTCCCAGCTGTATCTGCCGATCTGCCACGATGGATATGTCGAGATTGACACCGCAGCGGGAAAGAAGAAAATCGGCATTCATGAGATCCACATGGAGGAGGATGCCGGAAAGCTGATCCACGATGAGTGGGAGGATTGCTCACTCGTCGACTACAACCGAAGCGGCGTTCCGCTGATCGAGATTGTATCCGAGCCGGATATGCGCTCTGCGGAAGAGGTTATCGCTTATCTGGAAAAACTGCGTATGATGATTCAGTATCTCGGCGCATCCGACTGCAAACTGCAGGAGGGCTCGATGCGTGCCGATGTCAACCTTTCGGTCCGTGAGGTTGGAAGTGAGAAATTCGGAACACGTACCGAAATGAAGAACCTGAACTCCTTTAAGGCAATCGGAAGAGCGATCGAGGGAGAGCGTGCAAGACAGATCGAGCTGATCGAGGAAGGAAAAGCCGTTGTCCAGGAGACCCGCCGCTGGGACGACAACAAAGAGTATTCCTACGCGATGCGTTCGAAAGAGGATGCGAAGGATTACCGCTACTTCCCGGACCCGGATCTGCCGCCGGTGCACATTTCCGACGAGTGGATCGACCGCATTGTGAAATCCATGCCGGAATTCCAGCCGGAAAAACAGGCACGCTACGTGGAGCAGTACGGACTGCCGCAGTACGATGCGGGCATTCTGACCGGTTCCAAGAAGCTGTCCGATCTCTTTGAGGAGACGACGGCGCTCTGCGGCAAACCGAAAAAAGTGGCAAACTGGCTGATGGGCGAGACCTTACGTCTCTTAAAGGAGAACGGCCAGGAGCCGGAGGATCTGCAGTTTTCACCGAAGCATCTGGCATCCCTGATCGAACTGGCAGAAGCCGGATCGGTCAACAACCAGGTGGCAAAAGAGGTATTTGAGCAGATCTTTGCAGAGGATGTCGATCCGGAAGCATACGTCGAGGAGCACGGACTGAAAACCGTAAACGACACCGGCCTTCTGGAAGAAACTGCGAGAAAAGTTCTGGAAAACAACCCTGGCCCGGTAGAGCAGTACAAATCCGGAAAGACAAAAGTCCTCGGATTTCTGGTCGGCCAGGTCATGAAAGAAATGAAAGGCAAAGCCAACCCGGCAGCAGCAGGAGAGCTGCTGCAGAAGCTGCTGTCTGAATAAAGAAAACAAAATTGCACGAATGGAGGCCTGGAAATGGTCTCCATTTTTCAGCCCGAAAAATCAAAGAAAATGCATAATCTGCCTCCTTTTGGGAAATTCTTTATAAAGAAACCGGAAGAGATAAAAAGACGATACAAAATCCGGAAAAAGGAGGTTTCTTTACATGAAAGGACTGGATTACACCGCACTCACCGTTGCAATCATCGGAGCCGTCAACTGGGGCTTGATCGGATTCTTCCGCCTCGACCTCGTCGCCCTGATCTTCGGAAACATGACGTGGCTGAGCCGCATCATCTACGCGGTTGTCGGCATCTGCGGTCTCTACCTGATCTCCGTCTACGGAAGAATTTCCGACCACGTACTGGGACAGGCGTAAGAACAGGAACCCTCTCATATACGCAGAGAAAGGCGGTATGAGAGGGTTTTCTTTTGCTGTTTTAGGAAGGACAAAACAAATATTGCGGCCCTCTGTATGGTTTTGAGCAGGGATATGGATCAGAAAAAGAAAAAATACCGGATACTTCTGATGCAGCTTTCCTGTGCCGTTCTTCTGGCGAGTGATGCCGCAGCGTGGGCATTCAGCGGAAGTCCTGGGAGTCTGGAAAGAGGTATTGTGTATGTGAGTAACTATCTGGTTTGAATGTGATAGATCTTGCTGAATGGATTGCCCTTGCAGCAATTTTTATGAGTCGATGCATTATATTAATGTGCAGACGCAGAAATATCATATTGTAAAGACAACATCGCAGAGTGCAGCCCAAATGGGGGAATATGAGATCATAGACGATTTTGGCGGGCATGCGAAGTGCATGGCAGAGAAAATGTGCATGGAATCACAACTGGAAGAAACTGCTGCATTTATCAATCTCAATACGCTGGAAGAGCGGCTCGCCGGAAAAAACAGTATCATACACGAATTTATCGATAAAAAAACAGGCTGGTGCCGGAGCAGATTCATTCCTGTTGATTACGATGAAAATGGAAGGCTTCTGCATGTGCTGTTTTGTATTGAGTGTATCGAAGAAGAGAAAAAACGTGAGAACCGCTTGATTTATCTGGCACAGACGGATCTTATGACGGGATTGTATAACCGTGGAAGCGGGGAAAGACAGATTTCCCATCTGCTGCAGGAAAAAACAGGAGGTCTGCTTTGCCTGATTGATTGTGACAAATTCAAAACAATCAACGATACGTATGGACACTCGACAGGGGATAAGGTTATTATCGCCGTTGCAGAGACGATGCAGAAATCCTGCCGGGACAAGGACGTAGTTCTGCGCCTCGGGTGTTGTATGCTCTAAAAGACTTCTTAATCAAGCGGTTGGGAAGTCTCTTAGAACACACAACCTAAAACCGAAGAAAGGAGCGCAAGTTATGAGAAAAAATGAGAAAATCACAGCTCTGTACGAACGACTGAGCCGTGATGACTTTGGCAAAGATGATGACCAACAGCGTGAGAGCAATTCCATATCCAATCAAAAGGCAATGTTGGAGGAGTTCGCCGCACGGCAGGGCTTTACAAACATTGTCCATTTCACGGACGATGGCATTAGTGGTACTTGCTTTGACCGTCCCGGATTTTTAGCAATGATGAAAGAAGTGGAAGCCGGGAATGTGGAGTATTTGTGCATCAAGGACATGAGCCGCATGGGTCGTGACTATCTGAAAGTCGGTCAGATTAT
>NZ_QTVL01000002.1:0-12584 GCF_003460565.1 Blautia sp. AF32-4BH
ATCTTCCCGTGGAACAGAAATTGGTTTGTATTTTCCACGATAGCTATGCCTATTGTTAATAATATCAATAATCTTCATTTTATCCTCCTGCAAACTTGAAGTTATAATTTTCCTTACTTCTATAAATCTTCATCTTCTTTATCTTTTTTTCGTTTACTGCTACGTGAACTATCTATTCCTGCTCCAACGGCTACACCGATAGCAATTCCCAAAGGAAGATTATCTAAGGCAGTTCCAAATGCAACACCTAAACATAAACCAATTGCCATATACATAATGACACCTCCATAAATTCAAGTTGTCAATAGCGTTTAACAGAATTAAGATTCTTTTTATTCCTTTATTCTGCCTTATTAAGATGCCACAAATCAAGAATACTTCTCAATTTGTGGCACTAATTCATTAAACAAAATGTGCTATAATCGAATGTCTTTCTTCAACTATATTAAACCTAAATGTTTTTCGACACAAGTTAATGTACTCTCAACTGTACTATCCACAGTTCTCTCTATCCAAAAGAAAGAACTGCTTTTAATCTCCTCTATGCGATTTACATTGAGTTCATATAAGGTAATATTCACAGTTTGTTTGGCTTTTTCTATATCAGTCGCTGAATTTAAGTACTGAAAAAATCCCTGATGATCTGGTCGATTACCATATTCATCAACAAGATTAGATGGGTCTTTTATGAGAAAAACAACTCTCGCTGGTTCAGAAAAAGCGAGTGCCTGAGCAACTGTAAGATGACAATCGCACAAAACTTTCTTATTTTCTGATAAACGAATCAAATCAAGAAGAACAAACTCTAACTGTTCACGAGTATTATTCAACAGCCAATTCTTATATTCTTCAACTGTTCTTCCAAAAAATTCATCTGCACTGTTAAAATACGTATTCATCGCAGGCTGAAATAATGGGTTCGACATTTTTTTGTGCTCGTCGAATCTCTCATCAACATCAAATAGTTCAAATCCATACTTTTCCGCCAACGCACGTGAAACGGTTGTCTTTCCTCCACAAGGTGTTCCCGTTATAAAATAAACATTTTTTAAGTACTCTTTGATTACATTATCTTGAAATATCATTGCACAATCTCCTTTATTAAATAGTTTTTCGGGTTCTGCCTATACATAAAACTATTTAACATAGTTCTATGAACTCAGATATTTCTTAATTTTAAGAACATCATCATATTCATTTCACCTCCACAACTTTCGATTTGGTAAACCATCTATACAATACCATACTTCATTGTCCATTACAATAATTGCATCGCTCCCGCTTATTCTCATCAATTCTGCAACTATTATATTGTGATATTATGCTTACTCTTAGGCTGTCTGTTCACTTTTCTTTGCGTGATACGCTTCACGTCTCATAGCCAGTGTTTTTTCATATCTTACTTTTGCAATAGGATCTCCGCTTAATGCATCGTCACGCATTTTTCTGTAGCTCTTCACTGTGGCTCTAACCTGATACTGTTTACGCTCTGCAAGCTGACTCTGTGCTTCCTGATCTCCGGCTTCCGCTCTGGCTCTCAAGGCTTCCATCTGCTCCTTTCTTCTTGCGGTATGCCGTCTGTTGTATTCTGCATTTCTCTCTTCCAAATATTTCGCATATTCAGGGTCATTTTCTGCTCTCTGCTTACGCTTTTCTGCTGATTTCCTTGAACGTTCTCTTGCAATAGCTCTACGCTCCTCAAGCTCTCTGACGGCTTCCTGATTGCCTTTTTCTGCCTGCTCCTTTAATTCTGCCAAAGCAATCTTTTTCTTCTTTGTAGCACGCTCCTGACGTTTCTTTTCCCTTTCCAATGCCAAGCGTTCTTTCTCTTCCATCTTCGCCCGATATTCAGGGTCAGACATTCTCAATTCTCGCATTTTTTCAGATCTCTTACGGTTGTTCTGTCTGCCTTTTTCAAGGATTGCTTTATATTCTGCCATAGCTTCAGGATCTCCAGCTTCTGCTTTTGCCTTGATCTCTGCACGCTTCTGATTTCTTTTCTGCGTAGATTTCTTAGAAGATTTTCTCTTTCTTTCAGCAATCTCTTCCGCTCTGCGTGCTTCCTCTGACTGCAAGGCTTCCACTTCATCCTCACTGAGTGGAAGAACAAAATTTCCAATGAAATTGAAATAAATATCCACTTGCTGAGTACGGTCTTTTGTTCTGCCACCCTCTGCTTCATGAATTACAACCTTTTCAATGAAATCATTAAGCATAGGTGTTGTCAGTTCCTCAAAATCTCGGTATTTCTTAACCAGTCGCACAAATTTATCAATCTGCACTGCCTTAGTGGATATACGTTCTGTAGCAGTTTCAAGTTCTGACATTCTCTGCTCTAGGTTGCTTTGTTCGGTGTCATATTCTGTCATAAGGCGGTTAAACTGTCTCTCCGGCAATCGCCCAAGTGTGAAATTCTCATACAGACCTTTTATCAGATCATCCAAATCCATCATACGACGTTTTGCTTCTAACAACTCTTTTTTATCATCTGTATTATCCTTTTCACACTGCAATTCATACTGTGCTTTCAACTGTTCTACAAACTCTTTTTCATCTTTAAGGACATACTGTGACACTCTCTTAGTTGCCTGATAAATCAGCATTTCTATTGTGCTTGCCTTGATATAGTGACCAGTACATGAATGATATTTATTGTGGTACCGGCTACACCGGAATGCCTGATTGCTGTCATATATTTTCCCATCTTTTGGCTTTGAATTGATATATGCCAGTCTGCTTCTACAATCCGCACAATAAAGCAGTCCTGACAGCCTGTGCGCAGGCTTTTCACTGTTTCGCCTTGGAGATACCCTTTTTCTCATTCTCTGCACTTTATCATATGTTTCCTGATCAATGATAGCTTCATGTGTATTGTAAAAGACAAGCAGTTCGTCCTCATTTGCAATTCTTTTCCGTTTTGTCTTAAAATTATCCCTCGTTGTCTTCCCAAGAACGGTATGCCCCAAATACTCACGTCTGTTCAAAATATAGCCCACTGTTGTAGCATTCCATGTATAAGGGTCATGGTAATTCGTACACTGGCAATCCTCAGGATGATTCTGTCTCGCATAAGCCGAAGGAATAAGGATTTTATCCTCTGACAAGGTATCTGCTATTGCGGTTGCACCCATTCCATCACAAGCAAGCTGAAAAATACGTCTGACAACCGAAGCAGAAGCTTCATCAACATACAATGTCTGCTTATCCTCAGGCTTTCTGTAATAGCCATAAGGCACTGCACCGCTGACACGTTTTCCGTCTCGCATTTTTGCCTTGAACACTGCCTTGATTTTCTTACTGGTATCTTTTGCATACCACTCATTCATGATATTCAGAAATGGTGTAAAATCATTATCTGCCGGATTGGCACTGTCAACTCCGTTATTTACTGCAATAAAACGGACATTTTTCTTAGGGAACATCATTTCCGTATAGAAACCTACTTGCAGATAGTTTCTGCCAAATCGGGACATATCTTTGACGATCACTGTTCCCACTCTGCCGGCTTCAATCTCTGTCAGCAAAGAATTGAATGCCGGTCTGTTGAAGTTCGTTCCTGAATATCCATCATCACTGAAATGCTGAATATTACCAAAGCCATGTTGCACTGCATAATCTTCCAGATACTTCTTCTGGTTTGTTATGGAGTTGGATTCGCCCTGCATCTCATCATCACGGGACAGACGCTCGTAAAGTGCTGTTATTCTATTATCTTTAGCCATTTTCTCAGCTCCTTTCATAATGCTAAAAAATAAGAACACACAGAAAACACTTCATTTTTTAATGACCTATTTTCTCTGTATTCTTAAAATCTAACCCTTCGGGTCCGTCACAACATAGGAGCTGTGCATCTGCATCAGGTTGGGTTTCAGCCAGAATCGGGTCTTACCGGAACCGGAGCCGCCAATCACCAGTACATTTTTGTTTCTGGCAGTCTTGGGGTCCTTGGGGCGACTGTTCATGGTCAGGCTCTCCGTTTTCGTCAGAATCACATTGTTCTGAAATACAGGATCAACGTAAGGTGCAATATCCTCACGGGTTCCCCATGAAGCGTTTTGTCAAGTGCTTTTTTGAGTTATTGACGCAAATTATCGTGAAAGTGCGAAAGTGCAAAGTGCAAAGGGTCTGCGTTTTGCACTTTCAGCTTGCGGGTTCGGGTGGCTGCTTCTTCTTGATGAAGTTGTACCATTGACCGCCGACACGCCTTGCGCCTAAAATGCCGCCCATGTTGCGCTTGGCGTTCTGTACCGTCCTTTCGGATATTCCGGCTTCGGCTGCGGCTTTTACAATGTCCTCGCTGGCAAGCTCTTTCCCGTCTGCAAGCAGGGCAAGTATCAGCCTTTCGGCTTGCTCGGTCTTGGTGGCGGTGTTGCCGCCCGCGCCGGACAGCAGCTCGTCAGCGGTGATGTCGTATTCGCCTATCCACGAAAAGCCCGTTTCCGGGTCAAGGCAAAAGGCAACGGGCTTGCCCTCCGGCGCAAGGGAAGATTTGTCATGGACGATAACGCGCACATTCGGTTCTCGCTTCACGCGCCCGATCAGCAGGACGCTCCTTGCTGCGGCGCGGAAGTCGATAGAACCTAAGCCCCTGTATGCGCTCTGCCCTCCGGCAGCTTTGTTGAGATGTCCGATAAGGATAACGGCGCACCCGGTACGCTCGGCAACATCGGCAAGGCGGCGGAACATGGGGCGCACTTCGTTTGCCCGGTTCATGTCGGTTTTTTCGCCCATGTACGCCTGTATGGGGTCAAGGATAATCAGCCGCGCCCCGTTCTGCGTGATTGCCTTTTCTATGCGCTCATCGGACAGGGTAAGCTCCCGCTTGGCTTCATCAATCACAAGCACCCGGTCAAGGTCGGCTTCGGCTTCTATCAAGCGGGGCTTGACGGTATCGCCCAGCCCGTCCTCGGCGGTCTGGTAAATCACTTGGAATGGCGGCAAGGGCTTCATTCCCGGCAGCGTTCCCCCGGTGGTGCAGGCGGCGGCAAGGCGCAGGGCAAAGGTGGTCTTGCCCTCGCCGGGATTGCCTTGCACAATGGTTACTTTCCCAAAGGGGATATACAGCTCCCATAGCCATTCAACGGTCTGTGTGTCAACCTCGCTCATGCAGATAATCTCAACGGTTTCTTCCTGCGGCGGCTCTTTCAAGCCATAGACAGCTTCCCGCAGATATTTCCCGTCTGTGATTTCTGCCCGGTGCTGCAATACCTCGTTCCAGTCCTTGAAAAGAGGGATAAGCCGATGGACGGTCAAGCCCTCCGGCACAAGCTCTGCAAGGCGGCTACAAGCGTCGTTTCCGGCTTCGTCGCTGTCAAGGCAGAGAAAAACGGTCTTGATGTTCGGACGGTCAGAGAGAAAGCGCAACAGGGCTTTTTCTCCCACGCCGCCCAACGCCAGATAGCTTTGCTTCTGCCAGTCCTTTTTGAACAGGCAGAGGAAAGATAAGAGGTCTATCGGGGCTTCAAAGACAAACAACCTTTCGCCCTCGCCACGGTAGCAGAAGTTAAAGGCTTTGTCGCTGCCTTTCACATCAAGCCGAAAACTCCCGGCTGTGCCGCGCTGATGGGCGTATCGCGGTATGCCGCTTTCATCTCTGCCGACGAATACGGCGTTATGGTGGGCGGCTTCCTCGTAAATATCCCCGGTGGAAAAGAAAAAGCCCGTCACATCTTCATCAATACGGCGGGCTGCTGTGAGGTAGTTCCTCGCTATGCGGTTGTCGGTGCTGCGGGGTGGCAGTCGGAAGTCGGATAGGGGCGCGGGGCTTGGTCTGTCCGGCGGCGGGGCGGCTCCTTTTTCGCCTGTCAGCAGTTCAACGGCTTCGGTGAAGCTCTTGCCGAAAAACTCCATGACAAAATCAATGGGTGCACCGCCCTTACTCTGGCTGTGCCTGTACCATTTGTTTCCCCGGACGGTCAGGCTGTCGTGCCGCTTCCAGCGGTATTCATTTCCGGCACGGGTAAGCTGCTCGCCCTGTGATTGCAGGAAAGAAACAAGGTCGGCTTGTTTGGCGCGGTCTATCTGTTCTTGGGTGTAATACATAAAAGTTCAACTCCTTTCAGCGGTCTATATCATGCCGTTTGGTGCGGCTCTGCGTCTGCTCCGGTTGGTCGGCGCGGAGTGCAATATCCACGCACCTGCGGATTTTTTGAAGCTCGGCAACCTCGGCGCGGGTTTCTTTCAGTTTGGTATAATCGCCGTCCCTTTGTGTTTTGAGGTCAGCATATTCCTGTTCCCATTCCGCAATAGGCAAGGTCTTTGTTCCTTTCGGCAGATTTGCATGGAGATAGCGATTTGCTGCGTTCCATAGGGTCAGCTCGGCGCGGTGGGCTTCCTCGTACTTGTCGCGCTTGTTTGTCCAGCCGTTTTGCAGCTTTTTCAGTTCATCGTGAATGGGCTTGTACTCTGTGTAGTTCTTCCCGTATTCAATTAACTTTTGTAGCTTCTTCATGCGTTCCTCGGCGGTTTTCATTCCTGCCCGGATTGAATAGGCTCTATCACTGACAGAGGAAAGAGAAGCGTCCAGCTCGTCAAGATTAGAGATGCCATGCTCGGAGAGATAGTTGACCGCTGCCGCTATGGTTTTCAGTTCATCGGCTGTGTGCTGTTGTTGCCAACGCTGCGAATACTTCCGGCTCTTTTCTCTCTGAACGCTCAAATACTTCATCAACAGATTTGCAAGGTTGGGAGATTGCGGCGGCTGCTTCGGGGCGGTTTCCCACACTTTGAACAGGTCGGCAATCCATTCTTTGAGCTTGCTAACCTGCGCCCGGATTTCCCGTATAAGGCGGTTTGCTTTTTGGATATTTCGGTTCAGTTCGCCTTTCTCGGTGGCTACACCTTTCTTCTCCATTTGACAGGCGGCTACGCCCATATGGACGGTCGGTATTTCGTCAATGCCGCGCTCGGCGTTACTGCGGTGGTCGATACGCTCCGGGCTTCCGGCACGCTCAAGATAGTCGTTTGAAATATCAGCCCATGCCTTGCGCCAAACAAGCGCATTCTCTTGGCTGTTCCAGCCCGTGAGGTCAACCTTGTGCGTCTTATATCTGCCGCTTGGCAAGCGGATACGCTCACCGTTTTCATCAAGGTCATATTCCTTTTTGGACTTTGCCGCCCACGCGCCGCGCTCGTCAAGGGGGCGCATAGTCAGCATGATATGACAATGGGGATTGCCGCTGTCGGTGTCGTGAATGGCAAAATCCACACACATTCCTCTGGAAACAAATTGAGAGGAACAGTATTTCCGGACAAGCCGGATCTGTTCCTCTCTGGATAATTCTATGGGGAGTGCTGCGTCAATCTCACGCGCAAGCTGGGCGTTCCCGGCTTTCTCGTAAAGCTCCACGCTGTTCCACAAGGTTGAACGGTCAGAGAATGAGGGCGGCAGCATGATTTCTGTATGGACAACGCCGCCTTTGCGAGTGTAGTCATGGGTCATTCCGTCCCATTCGTTTGTCAGCTTTTCGCCGCTTCGGTAGGCGGCGGCAACGGCTGATTTGCCTTTTCCTCGGCTCACAATGCCGATGTTCCAATGGTAAATGGCTATGGGTATCACCTCCCGGATAGGATAATAAAACCCTCAAAAATGGTACAGACGCCAAAGGCGGGTGTACTGTTTTTGTGGGTGTGCAGGGATAGCCGCGAAGCGGCGCAAGGGGTGCAGCCCCTTGTTGCGGCAAAGCCGCCATATCGGAGCGCGGGGAAATCTCCCTGTGCGGAGATAAGCCCTCGGCAGAGCGCACACGCCCGTAAGGGTGTATAAGTGCGCCCTTAGTTCCTAAGGGATTTTCAGCTTGTCGTTTCCTCGGCTCGTTTTTTCAAAAACTCCTGTGCTGGCTCGCTCGTCAGGGCAAGCCGGAAAAAGGTCTGCGCATCCTCGTCCGGCATGGCAATAAGCTCCGGCACAAGGCTTTCCATGAAGCCGCCGCGCTTGCAAAGCCTGTGGTTTCTCGCCTTGCGTTCCTCGACGGATAGCTTCTGCTTGATGATTTTCTCCCGGTTCTCAAGCTGCCGGATTTTCTTCTTTCCGTCCTCAATCTCGGCTTGCAGCTCCTCGCGGGTTTTCTCTCTTGGCTTTGTCATGGTTGGTCGCTCCTTTCTGCTCATAAGCATAGAAAAAGGACAGTCGATTTTCTCGGCTGCCCTTGTGGGTGGCTATTCAATTTTAGTCTGCTGTTTTCAAATATATAAAATAGCTTGCTGTTCCGCCATAGCCATTTTCAGTATTCCATTCAGCTGTTACTTCATAAATATATCCGCCCAGTTTAAGAGTGAGTACGTTTCCAACAATAGTTACATCTTCGCTGTTTGCAGCAGGCTCTCCCCAATGTTCGTCACTCCAGCACTGCACACTTAAAATTGTATCTGGGTCTTCTGTAAATCTTAATGTAGCTGTTGTTTCTGTTGTTTCAAATGGCGGGGACAACAGATCCTTGCACTCTAACGGGTGTGGGCTATCAGCTATTGTGCTTTCAGCAGTTCCGTCAATATTTGTTTTTTGCCACGAATAAGTTCCTAATACTGCACCGATAGCGGTTTCGTCACTCACAACGCTTAATGTGGGCGGTTCTTCCAAAATTATATTGGCAGTCCCAGAGTTTAGTAATTCATTTGCATAGTTGTTGAGTGCTTCACATGGCTCATATTTTGTCTTATAACCGATACCGTCAATGACAATAAATGGGTTATACGCCATAATATCTGTTTGTGTACCGTCTACCATAGTCAAGGTAAAAACAACGCCTTGTCCAGCATACTCTGTGTAAGAATTATCCTCATTATAGACAACAACATCATTCAAATATTCAACTAATTCTTGGATATTTTCAATCTCAATCGTTTTGTCTGGCGGTGTTAATAACACTTTAGCGGAAACAATCTGCGCTGCGTCCAAATCCTTATACGGTTTTTTCCCCTGTTGTGAAAAAAATACGATTACCGCGATACCTACTAAAATGATACAAGCTATTGCAATCATCAATCTCTTTTTTCTCATGGAACAAGCCTCCTGTTCTTCTCTGTTACTTGTATAGATGAAAAAATTGAAAGGAAGTTTCACTATCTATAAATATCATAGCACATGGTTATGAATAAATCCACCTCATTTCAGCCTGTCAGTGGCCTTGTTTTCTCTGGCAGACCGCCGCGCAGCTTCCCGCCGTTCCTCGTTGTATGGGGCGGTCAGACGGAAAGAGAAGCGCCCCTTTGCAATCTCAAACTCCATGCAGCCCGTTTCGGGGTCTGCGTCGGTCTGGCGGCACTGGTCGGGGTGCTGTCTGGTGTAGGCGGCAAGCCGCTTCTTTAAGTCGGTGTTGTGGGTGCGGATATGGATAAGGGGGTCTTTCTCGTCAAACCAAATATCGGTGGTCTTTTCCTGCTTCGTAAGCCCTGTTCTCATGTAAGCTCCTTTCTGCGCCCCTGTTACGCAATAGGGGCATTTTTCGGGTGTTTTTTCCGGCTCTTGACTTGGGGGAAATGAGGATTTTCAAATAGAAACCGTCCAGACAGGGAATGGTTCGTCGGGGCGGCTGTTATCGCAAGATTTCCGTTTTTTCCGGCTCTTGACCGTCAGACGCAGATAAACGCGAACTGTCGGCAAGTACCAGTTTGAGCAGCTTGTCGCAGAACGTTTCTGTGCTGCTGTGATTGAAAAACAACTCCGCAACAATGGTCTGCCCGTTCCTCTGGGTTGTGATGATACTGTCGGGGGTCTGTTCTGCCATAGGCGGCTCCTTTCTTTGGGCGCAAAAGAGGGATTTCCCGTAGTTCGGAAAATCCCTCTTGGTTGACGGTTATTCTGTTTTACTGTGTGGGCTGTGCGGCGGCAGCCTGTGCCTTTCGCCTTGCCCGGTATTCCCGCGCTTTCATGCGGTCATACTCCCGCTGCTTTTCAAGGTTTCGCGCCCGGTACTCCCTTGAATACTGCCGGTGGTATGCGCGGCTCTTTTCCTTTTTGGCTTCTTCGATTTCCTCCCGCATTTGCCGGATTTCCTGCTCGGTCGGCTCTGCAAGCTGTGTCACTTCATTCTCAAACTTGCCGATATAATTGAAATATATGCTGATGTGCTGGATTGCGTATCTCGCCCTTTTCTGGTCGCGCTCATGCACTTCAATCCGGCTGATAAACTCGTTGAGAATGGCGGGGGTCAGGTCGGTAAAGGCGGCATGGCGTTCCGTCAGCTTCAAAAACTTCTGCACCCGTCCTCCCGCGTTCTCATAAGCGGATAGCTGCTCTTGGAGCGTGGCAAGCTCCGCTTTCAGCGCATAGTATTCTTCCGAATACTTCTGCGACATTTGCTCATAACGGTCTTGCGGGATAGTGCCGAGGGCGTTGTCCTCATAGAGCTTATTCAGCACCTTGTCAATCTGTTCAAGGCGCGTCGTGATTTGCGGAATACGCTTCTGCTGCTTTTTGGTCTGGTCGGTCTGCTGCATGGCAAGGTTCTTTTTCACTAAGGCTTCAAACTCCGCCCGATTGCTGATAGAATAGTCCTCGATTTTCTTCAGCACTTCTGCGATGGTCTGCATGAGCAAGTCCGCGTCCATGATGTGCGGGGAATTGCATTTCGGATTTCTGGCTTTCCCCTTGTGGTACTCGCTGCAATAGGCAACATGCCGCTTGCCGCCGTTTCGGTAATCTATACGAATGTGCATTTTTGCGCCGCAGTCCTTACAGAAAAGCAAGCCGGACAGAGGGTGGATTTCCCCGTCCCCGTTGGGGCGTTTGACGGGTGCGTTTTCCAAAATCCGCTGTACGGTTTCAAAATCGCTGCGGCTGATAATCGGCTCATGCACATTTTCTGTGATGTGCCACTGACTCCGGTCTACATAGTGGTTATGTTTATCTCGGAAATGCTTTGTGGTCTTGAAGTTGACCACATCGCCGCAATACTCCTGCCGTGTGAGGATATTGGTCAAGGTGACTTTGTTCCACTTGCAGCGGTTATCCTCGTTGAGCGTCTTATTTTTACAGGTTCCCCACCCGCGGTCTTTCATGTAGAAAGTGGGGGTTGGGATTTGCTCCTGTGTCAGATATATGGCGATTTGATTGCGGTTCTTCCCACCGATAAACAGACGGAAAATCAAACGGACAACCTCGGCGGCTTCTTCGTCGATTATCCAAAAATCCTTGTCGTCCGGGTCTTTGACATAGCCGTAAGGGGCTTCGGTGACAATCGGCTTTCCACTCATGCCTTTGGTCTTAATGCCCGTTTTCACTTTCTTGCTGATGTCCTTTGCGTACCACTCCGACATGATATTGATAAAGGGCGCAAACTCCAATGTGTCGGGCTTCTCGCTGTCAATGCCGTTGTTGACCGCGATAAAGCGCACATTGTTCCGTCTGAATATCTCCATAGCGTTTCCGACTTGGAGATAGTCACGCCCCCAGCGGGTAAGGTCTTTCATAATGCAGACACCGATTTTCCCGTTTTCCACATCGTCCATCATGCGGGAGTATGCGGAACGGTCAAAAAACCTGCCGCTTTCGTCATCGTCGATGTAGTGCCGGATATTCGTCAGCTTTAACTGTCTGGCGTAGCTTTCCAGAAATTTCTTCTGATTCTGTATGCTGTTGCTCTCGCCGCCGTCCCTGTCCTCGTCGCCCACGGAAAGGCGGGAGTAAAGGGCTGTAATTTTGCTATAATCAGTCATGTGCATAACCTCCTGTGCGTCCATGTATGTGTCATTTACACTTAAAATTATGCACTCCAGCGGGCCGAACCATATTCCAAACCATGTCGATATTTCTTGGCGTTCTTGCTTTTAAGATACACCGCCAGCCTCAGACTGCCTCCACAACACAGTCCTACCAACAAGTCCAATGGATGCAGGCTTGGCCAGAAACTTTGCAGCGCCCCAGGCAGAACCGCAATCAGCGAAAGAAACTTTTCTGAAGCATCCGCCCCTTTTGCCATTCGCCATGCCTCTCCAAAATTGGTAGCAAACAGTCGTCCCATCAGGATATACGGCATATTCAGCAAAATGAGCTTTTTGATGTCCAATGTCTTTTTCATCGTTCCAGCTCCTTTCGCTTGGTGCGATCCACCACAGCATTTTTAACCATCTCTTTGAACCGGTTAAGTTTTGCCAGTACGGACGGGCGCTCTGTTTTCGTTGCCTTTTTGACCTTTTTGTTGGTGTACTCTGTAAAAGCTGCTGTCAAAGCATCTGCATCACGGCCTTTGAAAAAAATTAGGTACTTTGGCGGAGAACTGCTGCGGTCCTTTTTCACCGCATAATCCACACCATATTTCCGGGCGATTTTCTCAAACTCCTTGATAGAGGGGTCTGTGATCTCAATGTTGGATATTCCCTGATTCTGCCCGACAAGCTGCTTCACAGTCTGTTTTCCATGCGGAACAACTGGCGCATCACGGCTTCTCTGTTTTTCCAGCTTCTTTTCCTTGCGATGTGCCATGTACTTGCTTATGGCAGCCTTTAACATTCTGCCGGTAAACTTTGTTCCACTGACAACCAGCGTCAAAGTTCTGTTTTCCACTTCTTCCTGCATTTTCTCGCCTCCTTTCCACGAAGTTTGCAGGGAATCTCTTTTTTTGCTAAGGCGGAACCACCAGCCGCCG